>JACTND010000092.1:0-36507 GCA_014584305.1 Planctomycetota bacterium
GCCGTTGACATTGCGCGACGCCCCTGCGCTCGTCGCAGATTCTGATTTCATCGACTCTGTTCCCGGTGCGGCAGCAAACTCTGCGGTGCAATGGTTCGCTTTTGATCCGTTGCATCTGCACGTTGACGATTGTGCACTTTCCGCTGCCAGCGTGACCGTGGACGACTTGGGGCGTTGGCAATTGACGCTTCGTGCCGAGTTCCCCGTCGCCTCGCGCGCGCCATTCGACCCACAATCGCACATTCGACGGAACGAGTTGCTGGTGCGCGTCCACTGGTTGGCCGACGTTCCACACGCTGGTGGTATTCCGGACCGCGCATCGTCTCGGCCCGTAGTGGCTCAGACGGAGCCGCTGTCGTTCTTCGTCCAGCGAGGCGCGGCGACCACGTTGCGGGCCGAGGGTCGGCTTCGAGAGTTACAGCAGCATTACGACCTGTTGCAATGTGCCGAAATTGAATTCTATTACCGCCACGGCACGGCGCGGCATGACACCCCAATGCCGAGGTAACGCGGATGTTGTGCCGAATCGAACGCCCGCAGTACCGCGACTTAGGGACGTGCCCTTTGTCCCTGAAACCGCGACGTTCAGCGACCCAACAAGCTCTGCGAGGATTGTGGCTCGTGGGTGTCGCGCTCCTGATTCCCGCCTGCGCTTCGGTGGGAACGCGCCATGCGCCGTTACCGGTCCCTCCCCATTTGGAAATCGAAGTGATCGACCCTGGAGTAGATCCCTTGGGGAACCCGTCCGTTCGAATCCTTGCGGGGAATAATGAAAGGGCGCAGGTCGATATCCCGCCGACGGTATTGGTCCATCGCTATTACTATTCTGGTGATCGATCCTTTCAAGGCCCGCTGTTGCCGGGCGCCCCGCGTGTCTTTTATTCCGCTCGGAGCATTGAATACGACTACGGCAGCCATTCGACCTTTATTCGTTTTCCAAAATATGGGTGTCCCCAAATTGTGTATCGCAATGGGACGACGTTCTCCCGCGCCGTTGCCGAAACGTTGCATTGGGACGAGCTTCGCTCGCAGTGGCGCGCGGCGCAACAACATTGGCATGACAACCGAAAACGGTGCCGGACGATGGCCCAGGGCGCCCTGCTGGAGCTGGGGGACGGCATCAAGTTGGTCTTCCTGCCATTGGCCAATGCGGCGACGATGGTTCCGTTAGTGACGCCGCTGGTGGCCACTGACTGGGAAGCCCGTTGGACCGAACGCGCCGCCGTTCATCAGCACGACGTCGCCGCGCGCCGCGCCGCCCGCGAGGCTCGCCTCCGCGAACTTGACCGCCCAACGATTCGCTAAACCCGGACTCTAAAACCAAAAAGGACAGGCATTATTGCTTGAAAACCCCCTAATCTACGCCCTTTATCTATCGAAGCCTTTTTGAATTGACGCCGGGTTGGGGCGGCCAATGATGCCTGTCCTATAAGCTGTTTGGGCTGGCAGGGGCCATTGTTGCGTCAGCTGGGGGCGTGGAATACACTTATATGCGATTGGTCAAACGAGCAGGAGGCGGAATCTCGCGCTCCGGGTTTGTCCGGGTATTTTGCATTAGCCCGAATGGGTCGGGTTGCAATCATAACCGAAACTAGAGGTACGGCGTCATGTTGGTGAAGCTCTTGGCTGTGTTGTTGATGGGATGTGCGTCGGATGGCATTCAGACAAAGTTTGTTTCCAGTGGCGCGTCGGTCAAAGCCGGCGGTTACCGACCGCTGCGAGCCGAAATGGACAAGTCCGAAGAATTGTTTCAAGTCCGGCCGCAAGACTTGACGGCGCCGAAGTATGGTGAGTTTGCTATCGACGGCGGCAAGTGGGGTTTCATTTTGGACGAACCTGCCGAGGGGGATGCTCGGTTATTTGTCGATGCCAACGGCGATGGTGACTTGACTAACGATCCTGAAGTCAAATGGGAAAAGAACACCAACAACAACCAGACGATGTACCAAGGGTCGGTTGAAGTTGACTTAGGAAACGGGCGCAAAGGCGCGTTGGGCTTGTATCGATTTGATCCGGCCGATCCACAACGAGCGGCGTTGAAGAATACGGTGTTATACTATGCCGATTACGGAACGGAAATTACGTTCAACTTGGATGGGCAAGAGTTCTCCTGCTTTGTTACGGGATTGCCGAACGAGCGCTCTGCTTTTTGGATCGATCGCGACAACAACGGACGCCGCAGCGCCAAACGGGAAACCGCGCACGTGGGCAAGCCATTCAACTTCACGGGCACGACCTATTGGATCGATTGCACCGACGGTCAGTTGACCATGAGCGTCGCGGCTGATCCCGTGCCGATGACGCCACTCCCACCAGACACCAGTATCGGGCAGCCGGCGATTCCGTTTTCCGCGAAGACGACGGCCGGCAGCGACGTTCATTTCCCGGAATCCTATCATGGAAAGATCGTGATGTTGGACTTCTGGGCGACTTGGTGTGGTCCTTGCATCGCAGAAATCCCCCACATGAAAGAAGCTTACGAAAAATGGCACGACCAGGGATTTGAAATCCTGGGCATCAGTTTTGATCGCCCTGAGATGGAGGAAAAGCTGGCCGAGTTCACCTCCGAGCGCGAAATGCCTTGGCCGCAGATTTACGAAGGCAAATTCTGGGACACCACGCTGGGCGAGATGTACGACGTCAGCGGGATTCCCTTTGTGTTGTTGGTGGACGGTTCCACTGGTGAGATTTTGGCCACCTCCCGTGAATTGCGCGGTCGGGGGTTGTCGGATTTCATCGGAACTGTGATTGAGGCCCGCAAGAATCGCGACAAATAACCTCGTTCATCGGGGTGGGTTATTGGTCCACGGATTCGCCGACGTCGGGAGCTTTGTTCAGGTCGTCCTTTTGTCGCTGGACCATGGCGGCGACATCAGCCAATAATTGCTGCGCGTCATAGGCAATTCCGTCTTTTATTGTCCAACGGACTCCGCCGACGCGCGTCGGCTGGCCCGTGGCGTCGTCCAGTTTTATTGCTCCGGTGCCATACAGGACTTTCAAATTCTCGAGCGGGTTTTCGCCCACGATCACCAGGTCGGCCAGCAGGCCCGGCCGCACGGTGCCGAATTCGATCGGTTCGCGACGCGGTTCGGCGAGCGTCAGCGCGCCGTTCATGGTCGCACAACGGATGACTTCCAGCGGATGAAAACCTGCTTCTTGTAGTAGCTCCAGTTCTTCGATGTATCCGAAACCGTAGGTCTTGTAGATGAAACCCGAGTCCGAACCGGTCGTGATACGCCCTCCCATTTTTTTGTAATCGTTCAAGAGCCGAAACCAGATCTGATAGAAATTCCGCCAAGCGACTTCATCCGCAGTGGTCCAATAAAACCAATAGGAACCGTGATTCGCGCGGCTCGGTTCGTAGAACGCCATCAGCGTTGGGAGCGTGTACTGGTTGTGCCATTCGGCCGTGCGCGCCCGCATGACATCCCGACCGGCGGCGTAGATGTTGAGCGTGGGATCAAAGACCGTCCCCAGTTTCCGATGTTCTTCGAGATAGGCGTTCCAGGCCGGGCTCCCCGGCGGATGAATCTGGTCCCACAAGCGCGCAACCTGTCCAAATCGGTCTTGCTCGTTGTCATAGTTGTAATCCACGGGAAAGGGCTGAATCGTGTGATCGCGGAGCAGGGCTTCGAAATGCCCATAAAAATGGGTTACCGTCCCCAATCCCAAGCGCGCCGCATCGAGCGCGTTCATGTTGGCGACTCCCAGTTGCCCGAGGTGGGCGGTCGAGCCAAGCCGCGCGCGCCGCGCTTCATCCAGCAAGGCGTGCATAATCTCAGGAGGATAGGATCCCAGCTTCAACCCATCGATCCCTAGCGACGGCGCGGCTTCGACCCAACGCCGTGCGTCTTCTGGAGTGCGGAGTTCACCAGGCGGCCGTTGGTAATTGAATATGCGCGGAGCGACGATTTCGTTGCGCTCGCTGCGCCCTTTTTCCCTGACCGTCCATTCGTTTTCCGCCAAGGGCGAGCCACAGCTTGAAGACATATTCGGCCTCCGGAGCCTTGGGGTGGCTCCCGGCATGTGCGTGCATATCGACAAAACCTGGCAAGACATACATACCGGTAGCGTCGATCACGAGATCGGCGTCGTCGGGAACACCGCCTCCGATTTTCTCGATACGGTTTTGCTTGATCGTAATGTTGACTGGGCCGCGCGGTGGTGCACCGCTCCCGTCGATCAAGGTGGCTCCTTTAATAACCAAGGTCGCGAAGGGGCCCTGTCCCTCGTCGGCACGGCGATCCGGAGCTGGAATCAACTGTTGGGCCGATGCCAAACCACCGATGCCAAGCAGTACGCTCAGTCCCCACACAAACATCGGGCGGAAAATGGTGAGGCTGGGAGTCGGCATGGGTTCGATTGCTTGTTTCATTTGCTGCTCGGACTTTCCTTACTCAGCTTCGGTTCTCTGTTTGTTGAGCCGGCATCGGCGTGCGAATCGTCCGCGCGTTGCCTCGTTGCCGGGGCGATGGGGCAAGGGTTTTGGTTTCCTACACCTCTCTGCTGCACTAGCCGATGCTTCGGACATAAACGCGGCGTCCGGTTCAGGGTTCTATTGTAATCGGCGCGTCCGGTTGGCGCGCAAAAAAACCCGGCTGTATCAGCCGGGCACTGCTTTTTATGAAGAATCGGCCAACCTACTCCCAATCTTCGTCTTCCTCGTCGTCCTCTTCCCATTCGTCGTCGTCGTCGTCCCAGTCCTCGTCGTCTTCGTCCTCGTCGTCCTCTTCGAGGTCGTCGTCGACTTCTTCCCAGTCACCTTCGTCCACGCCGTCACCGAGATCGTCGTCTTCCTCTTCTTCGTCGTCTTCGTCGTCGAATTCTTCGTCATCGAGATCGTCGTCGAATTCTTCGTCGTCCCATTCGTCTTCGTCGTCGTCTTCTGCCTCCTCCTCGTCTTCAGCGTCGTCTTCGTCCACATTGACGACGGGAGCGATCGCCATCGACCAGAGCCAGTCGAACTCATCGCGCGTTGTGCGGGGTTGGCGTTGTGCAATCGTGACGGTCACGTGGCGTCCTCCTTTAATTCATACTCATGCAGTCAATGGTTTTCCGGCGTACTGGAATTCCCTGATACCGTAGAATTTTGTTCTAAAAAAGTCCACGGGGGCAAGCCGACACCTCGCAATTTATCGGCCTTTGGCAGAGATTCCAAGCGGCTCAAACCGTATGTCGTCAAGAATAATTTGGTGGTCGCATACAAAAAAGGGTGTCCCAATTGTTCGCTACGACCGGCAATCCTCACCAATCCGCGTTCGAGCAGTTGGCGCAACATCTCGCCGCAGCTCACGCCACGAATGGCCTCGATGTCCGCTTTGATGATCGGTTGACGGTAGGCGATGACCGCCAACGTCTCCAACGCCGGGCCGCTCAGATGCGTCGGCTTGGGCAAATACTCCAGCGGTCGCAACCAATCGGCGAATTGCGGCCGCGTCCGGAGTTGAAATCCACCGGCGACCTGCTTAATGTGAAACGCCCGACCGGTAGCGTCGTAATGCTGATTGAGCTGATTGACGACCGTGCGGGCTTGGGTGCCGTCTTCCAATTCGGCCAGTTCCGCCAACCGCCGGCTAGACAACGGCTGCCGGGACAGAAACAACACGGCCTCTACGTGCTGCATGGCGTCCGAAAGAATCGGTTGCGACATTGGATGATCTCGCGTTTTTCCCGTTGGACATGAACGCATCTCAGCCGGGCTCGAATGCTATGGAATCGCAACCTTCGTCCCGACCAATTGGTCGTCGTAACATTCTACCGCAACGGCGATTTATGGTATCGTTGTCTTAGGCACTAGGGGAGTGGGCAGCGCGGCATGAACTCGATCTATTTGGACCACAATTCAACAACACCGCTCGATCCGCGCGTGGCGGACGCGATCCGCGCGGCCGGTTTGGAATTCGGTGGGAACCCGGCCAGCCAGCACCGCACCGGTCAATCCGCCCGCCGACGTCTGGAGCAAGCGCGGACGCACATTGTGGAAATGTTGGGGGGTGTCACCTGGGGCGTGGACCCTGACCGTTTGATTTTCACGAGTGGTGGGACGGAGGCTAATAATCTGGCGATCCTGGGACTACTCGATCGGGAGCAACCCGGATTGGTGATATCCGCGATCGAGCATCCCAGCTTGGTCGGGGCGGCCCAAGCCGCCCGACAATTGGGGTTCTCGGTTGAGTTCGCCCCGGTCGATCGGCAGGGGCTAGTCCGAGTTGATGCATTGGAGGCACTTCTGACTCAGCGTCCAACGGGTTTGGTCAGCGTTATGACCGCCAATAATGAGACGGGAGTCGTGCAGCCGATAGCCGCAATCGCTGCCTTGTGCCACCGGTATGGCGCCCTGTGCCACACCGATGCCGTTCAAGCTGTCGGCAAAATTGCCGTATCGTTCCACGAACTCGGAGTCGATGCGATGACCTTCACTCCGCATAAGTTCCACGGCCCACGCTCGATTGGTGGATTGTTGTTGAAAGGCACAACAAACATCCGTCCGGTGTTGCATGGCGGGTTTCAACAAGGCGGATTGCGCCCGGGTACGGAAGACGTCGGTCTGGCCGTCGGTTGCGAGCTGGCGTTGGAACTTTGTTTGCGGGATTTAGATTCGCGGGGCGCGCATCTGGCGCAGTTGCGCGAACTATTCGTTTCGATTCTTTCCCAGAAACTCGGCAACCAATTCGTGGTCCATGGCGCTGCGGCTCCGCGCGTGCCTCATACGTTGAACGTTTCCTTTCCGGGTGTCGAGCGACAGGCTTTGTTGCTAGCTGCAGACTCCGTGGGGATCGCCGTTTCGACCGGGTCGGCCTGTGCCAGCGGGTCTAGTGAACCATCCCCCGTATTGCTGGCGATGGGTTTAGAGGCCGAACTCGTGGCGAGTGCGCTGCGGATTTCGTTCGGAATCATGAACACGCCTACCGAAGTCCAATCGGCCGCGGAACAGATTGCCGAGATGGTGGCTGTTTTTCGACAAAATTAAGCCTCTTGAGGAGCGCCGCCGCTCGCGAAAAATCCCCTTTTCCGCTATCATGTGGCATGGACTTGGATCAGCGAAATTTACGTGTGCACACCATGCCAACGACTGTGGAAGAAAACTTGTCGTTGGTTCCCTTACACCGTCCAAACTGGCGGACAAAAGAGACTGGCGAAAGGCGACTGGCGAAAGGATTTGCCACACCCTTTTTCGTTGCCGATACGGAGCATTTTTGGACGCAGTTGTGGTTGCAACCGCAACAGATGGGCCCGGAGTTTTTCCCACTCGTTTTGTTTGGTCCTTCGGGGACGGGCAAGACCATGGTGGCCGAACATCTGACGTGGGCTTGGATCGATGCGTCCGGCGTCCGTCCCGGGCAAAAACGCGCGAATCCTCTGATTATCTCGGCTGTTGATTTTGCCAGGCGGGTAGCGCGTCATGCCGACACCGATACCTTTGGCGATGTCCGCCGATCACTGTTGTCCGCGCCGGCGGTCATGATCGATGACTGTCATCATCTCGAACATTATCCAGTCGGGCAGACGTTTCTGGTTCCATTGATCGACTTGCTCGCCGAACAAAAAACTCCGCTTGTTATGACATCCTTGTCGCCACCAAATGCCTGGAACAGTGTGTCAGAACAATTGATCAGTCGAATCGGTGCGGGGCTGGCTCTACCAATGTCTCCCCCTGGGCCAGTTGCTCGCCGCTGGATTTTGGAGCGTCTGTTGGCCAGTGAAGGATTGGTGTTGACTCCTAGTGCTTTACAGTTTTTAGTCGATCAATGCCCGTGGACGTATCCGAGGCTGCAGCAGCTGATATCCGATATCGCCAGTCCGCGGAGAGTCGTGAACGCGCTGGCGTCGCGACGACCATTGGGTGTATCTGTTGTAGCAGCTATCGTCGAACGGCCGCATCGAAATACCCAGCAGCTTTTGGAGCGACTTTGCGGTGAAGTAGCTAAAGAGTTTCAGGCTACCGTTCGCGCAATGCGAAGTCCTTCCCGTCGCCAAGCGTTGGTTTTGGCTCGGGACGTGGCCATCTACTTAGCTCGCCAATTGCTGAAACTTGGATTTACCGATATTGGCCGATTCTTTGGCAATCGCGATCACTCCACCATCATCCATGCCTATGAAAAAATAGAACGTGTGATGTCCGGTGAACAGGAACTATACGCCAGAGTTACTCGACTGGCTGTCGATTTGGAATGGAAAATGGCTGTTTGGGATCGGGAAAACGATTCGCGGTCATCGATACCCTCGCCAGTGGGGAAAGACTGTCGATAACTTGTTGACGGATGTCGGTATCCTGTTGGAACATGGGCCGTTGTGATTTGGACTGTTAATCGATGGGGAGAAGCAAACAATCAACCTGCAGACCATTGACACGTTACCGACACGTTTTCCACAACGTCAACCGCTTTGTTTCGCGGCCAAAATACGGGACAATTAAGATACGATGGCTAAGTACTAACATCTGCGGCGAGTCATTTAAGAAGAAAACGAGATTTTAGGAATTATCACTCTATTTCGGAATTCCAAGACACAGTTGGAAATGGGAACCACATTATGAAACTGACCATTAAGCATGATGACTTTCAACGCGCGTTTTTGACCGCCGCGACAGTGGCTCCCACGCGAAGCCCTCGTGAGATTCTCCAGAACGTCAAGATCCAGGCCGAAGAGAACCAGCTTGTGTTGACGGCTACGGACGGCGAAGTCGGTGTGCGGTTGGTCGTTCCAGACGTTCAAGTGCAAATCCCCGGCAGTGCGCTGATTCCGGTCAGCCGGCTGAGCATGATTCTTCGCGAAACGTCGGATGAAGAGTTGCGGATCGAAGCCTCGCCAGAGCGGACGCTGATTCTCGGCCGTTTCAGCCGGTTTGAGTTACAGTCGCAAAACCCCGATGAATTTCCGGTTGTTAAAGATTTCAGCAGCGATGAAGCCTACGAAATTACAGCCGATGATTTTCGCGAGCTGATTAAACGCACGATCTTTGCGGCCGATACTGAGAGCAGTCGCTTTGCCTTGGGTGGTGTCTTGTTGGAATTCGAAAACGATCGCGTCACCGCTGTCGGAACGGACGGGCGGCGTCTGGCAAAGATGGAGAAGCCGATCAAGGTCATCGGTCAACCGCTCGGCAACGACAGTTCGACGATTGTACCCTCGCGATCGATGCAATTGATGGAACGGATCATGGGTGATGGTGAAATTCCGATTCATTTGATTCCACAGGGCAATCACTTGTTGATGAAGTTCCCTCAAGGGGTGTTTTATACGACTTTGGTCGAAGGTCGATTCCCCAAGTGGCGCGATGTGATTCCGCGCCGACCGGAATCGACGAAAATCGACATTCCAGTGGGTCCAACCTATGCGGCAGTGCGGCAAGCGGCTGTAGTGGTCAACGATGAGAGCCGCGGCATTGACTTTAGTTTCTCTGATGGCACTCTGGTATTGACCAGCTCGGTACAGCAAATCGGCCAGTCCCGGATCGAAATGCCCGTCAGCTACGCCGGCGCCGGATTGACGATCAGCTTGGACAACCGATTCATAGCTGATTTCCTCAAGGTGCTGCCACCAGAGAAGACGTTCACGTTGGATGTCGAGAGTCCGGACCAGGCGGCGCATTGCAAAACGGATGACAACTACGATTACATCGTGATGCCGATGTCGCGAGACCAGCCGCGATAGTTTTCGAGAAGCATGGAAGAGACAAACCGCGACATCGAGAACTTGGTTCACAGTTGGAACCAACGGAAGATCCGTATCCGTCCCCTGCAGTCGGCGGGACCCTGTGTGCAAAAACTGATCTCCAAATATGGCATCAGCAATCGCCTCGGCCAACGTGAAATGGAAACCGCTTGGCAGAGGACGATCGGTGATCGTTGGCCAGGTTTAACGCAAGTCGGCGGTGTGCGTAACGGAACCTTAGAAGTAACAGTCGCACACAGCATGATTCTGCAAGAAATCATATTCGCCCACGATGAATTGTTGACGCGGATTCAGGAACAGATGCCGCAAGCAAAAATCAAACGAGTAGGCTTTCGCATCGGCCCAATTCGCCCAATATCGGAAAATCGCGACCATAGTCAGACCTCCAAAGACCCATGAACGACGAATCGGATAACAGACAACCCAAAGCGCAGTACACGGCCGAGGATTTGCAGCATCTCTCGGACTTGGAACATGTTCGCGAACGGCCGGCGATGTACATCGGGGATACGACCACCCGCGGTTTACATCACCTGGTTTACGAAGTTGTCGATAACTCGATCGACGAAGCCATGGCTGGTTTCGCGACACAAGTCCAAGTGACGATCAACAACGACGGCTCTGTTACCGTGCAAGATGACGGCCGTGGAATCCCCGTTGATATTCATCCGCAGCTGTCTTCCGAAATGGACCGCGAGGTCTCGACGCTGGAAGGCGTGATGACGGTCTTGAAGTTCGGCGGCAAGTTTGAGAAAGGGGCTTACCAAGCCACCGGTGGATTGCACGGCGTCGGCGTCACCGTGGTCAATTTTTTGTCCGAATGGTGCTCGGTCGAGGTTTATCGCGACGGGCATGTCTATCAACAAGACTACGAACGCGGGCAACCCGATGGACCCGTGACGCGCGTCGGCAAGACGGATAAACGAGGAACGAAGACCACTTTTAAACCCGACAACCAGATCTTTCCTAACACAAAATTCGAATACAACATCCTCTTCAAACGCTTGCAAGAGTTGGCCTTTTTGAACAGCGGGGTCCGCATCGTTTACAAGGACCAGCGGACCGGCGAAGGTTCGGAGTTCTATTACGAACGCGGGATAATCGAATTCGTAGAATACTTGAATCGCTCCAGTGACGTGTTGCATGCGGAGGTCATTTATGTCCGCGGCGAACAGGATGGAGTCGGTTTCGAAATCGCCTTGCAGTACACCAATGAATTGACGGAAACAGTCTATTCGTTCGCTAACAATATCAATACTCACGAGGGAGGAACGCATGTCTCCGGGTTCCGCACGGCCCTGACGCGCTGCTTGAACAATTACGGCAAGAAAGGGAACCTGTTTCCCAAAGATCTGGCATTGACGGGCGAGGATTTCCGCGAAGGCCTGACGGCTGTGATCTCCATGCGCGTCCCGCATCCCCAGTTTGAAGGTCAAACGAAAACGAAGCTCGGCAACAACGATGTCGAGGGGATCGTCAATTCAGCGTTTGGCGAGTTTCTCAAAACTTATTTGGAAGAGAAACCGTCCACGGGAAAAATCATCATTCGCAAAGGAGTACAAGCCGCTGAAGCGCGCGAGGCGGCGCGCAAAGCGCGCGAACAAGTCCGTCGCAAATCGGTATTGGGTGGCGGCGGTTTACCGGGCAAACTGCGGGATTGTTTGAGCAGCAACGTTGAAATCTGCGAATTGTACCTGGTGGAGGGCGATTCCGCCGGCGGCAGCGCCGAAGGGGGACGGTTGAAAGAGTTTCAGGCCATTCTGCCCCTCCGCGGAAAAATCATCAACGCTTATAAATCGCGCGAAGACAAGGTGCTGGCCAACGAAGAAGTGCAATCGATCATCAACGCCATTCGCATCGGCGTGGGGGGCGATCAAGATCTGAGCAAACGCCGCTACAACAAGATCATTATCATGACCGATGCCGATGTGGACGGTTCGCACATTCGCACGCTCCTGTTGTGTTTCTTTTACCGACAAATGAACCAACTGATCGAGGGGGGCCATGTCTATGTCGCTCAGCCCCCGCTGTTTCGTGTCGTTACCAAGAAAAAAGTGTATTACGTACAGACCGAAGAGGAGATGCGCGAGCAATTGTTATCGCGCGGCTTGGAAGATACATCATTGGAAGTCGAGGGGGCCCGCCGGATCGAAGGGGAAAGTATGCGGAAATTGTGCCGCACGCTGGCGTCGATGGAAGACGCCATTCAAGCCCTCGAACGGCGCGGCGTCAATCTCCGCACTCACGCGCGACGCTTGAACCCGGAAACGGGGCGCCTGCCGATCTACCACGTTTTTATCGGCAGCGACGAATATTGGTTCGGCACACGCAAGGAACTCGACGATTTTCTCAAACAAGAAGAGGAGATTCGTGGCGGTGAGCTGTCAGTGACCGAAGAGGAGGCCGACGTCGAGCGCAATGGTCCCGATACCGCACATGGCGCCGGCCCCCGCTTGCAAATCACGGAATTTCACGAAGTCCGGACGATCAATACGGGATTGAAAGAATTGGAATCGCACGGATTCGCAATTGACGCACTATGGACGCCCGACAAAACGGGAGTCGAAGAGGCGCGCTACCATTTGCTGCGCGGCGACGCCCGCACCGGCGTGGACGACCTGCGCGGCTTGCTGAACGCCGTCCGCGAAGCAGGTGAAAAGGGGATGACGGTCACACGCTTTAAAGGCCTGGGTGAAATGAACGCCGAAGAATTGCGGGAAACCACCCTGGATCCGCAAAACCGCACCCTGATCAAGGTGAATATGACCAACGCGGCCGAAGCCGATGAGATGTTCCGCATCCTGATGGGTGACAAGGTCGAGCCGCGTCGCGAGTTTATCGAAAAGCACGCGCTGGAGGTGAAGAACCTCGATGTGTAATGTCGCGAACGGACGCGCGACCCGAGTTCATGATCCCGTCGTCAGTCAAACAAAGGTTTCAAAATGCGCAACGACTCGCGGCATATCCCGACGTGGGTGATGTGGCTCGTCATTTGGTCGAGCGCCGCTTTTGGGCAGTCCCCAGAACAACAACCCGAGCAATGGGTTTCGGGCACCGTCATCGAGCAAAAGAAATACTCGATTACCGTGGCCGGCGCCGGAACCGAATGGAACCTCAAGATTCCAGAGAACACCCCGATCTGGCTGCAACTCGATCGGCCGCAGTTTGATTGGTCCCAACGCACATTGCGGTTGGAGATCTTGGCCTCCTCGCCCGACGGCGATCCTCAACACAACCTGTTCCGCGAATACCCCTTGCCCGACGTTTGTTGGATCGATGTCGAATTCGCCCACGAGAATGAACGGCAACGCGTGATGAGCGGGGACGTAAAACGATTGGTGCGCTACCGGTTGCGCGGCGCAGATGAACCGGAAACTACCGATTCACGTTTCGATCCCCTGCGGTTTTCCGCGCGCATTGAGAGTATCGACGAGCACGGTTTGGCGCGGGTCATCGCACCCGGCGAAGTGTTTGTCGCCGAACTTGGAAGCCGCGAGGCATTTTTGACGGGCATGTCCACCGTCGATTTGTTGCCGTTTGCCACGACGCTCCGCGCCCGTGTGATTGAATGGGACGGACAATGGATGGCTCAGGAAATCCAGTTTCGCCCCGTAGCCGACTCGGGCGCTGCCGAGAAGCTGGGGTTGCCGCGTGTGCTGATGTTGGGGGATGAAGTGTCACTCAGTTATTTCCCCGCCTTGGTTGCGGAACTGCGCGGAAGCTGCAACGTTACCCGTCCACCAGAAAATTGCCGGGGATCGGCCAATTGGCCGCGACTGGCCGAGTGGCTGGGGCCTTACCATTTGCCGGGCCGCGGCTGGGACGTCATCGGTTTTAACGTCGGTCTAGCGGACCTGGGGTTACCCATCGAAGAGTATTCCAAAAACCTTGAGCAGTGGATTGCTGCGTTGGAGCAAACGGGCGCGAAACTCGTTTGGATCAATACGGCTCCTGTGCCGCCGAATTACGTCCAACGCGGCAATGCACCAGTTGAATTCGACGACATTGTTCGATTGAACGAGGCCGCCAAAAAAGTCGTGGACCAACACCCGTCGATTGTATCTGTTGACTTGTTTGAGTGGGTTCAAGCACGTCGCGACAATGAACTAAGGCCCTGGTGGCGCGGACGCGCCGCGGCGTTCGGCCCGAATCATGCGCCGGCAATCATTCCACCCATTGTGGCGGCACTGCGAGACTGACCAATGACGATCGAGCTGTTGATGGTAGTTTTAGTTATTGCGTTTTCGTTGGTGATGGCGCTGTTCTGGCGGTGGTTCGTTTCCCGCGCGTGGCCCTGGTATCGATTCGTATCGGTGTTCGTCGTTCTCCTGCCACCGGCGGTGTTTTTCTTGAGTTGTCGCGAATTATTGAATGCGCTACCTCAAGAACTAGTTGGCCTGCGGCGTGCGATCATCGGGACGACCATCGTCATGACGGTGGCTAGTATCGTGCTGGCCTGGTGTGGCTTGCGGAAGCATCCGGAAACCGGCGGGCCGCGCGCCAAGCAATGGTCGGCGGGCCTGCTGGCAATCGCCGCCCTCATCGCCGCTGGCATTGCTTTGATGATCGCACAACACCTGGACAACTGGGCGCGCTGGCGCTTGATCGCAATGGGGGAAGAAGCCCGGGCGCTGGCCGTTTCGGTAGCACCCGTTCCGGTACCCGACGCGGACAACGCGCAAGAAGGCCTTGTTCAAGCGAATTATCTATTGGGCGGGGTTGCCCGAGACACGCGACTGCAGACCGTGGATGCGTATTGGTCATTGATCGAAGCGGCTGATGACAATGAACTGACAGATCCCACACTCATCCGCGCAGTGGAGGAGTTGCGCGATGTAGTTCTAGTTATCCGCGCGGCGGCCGCGCGGCGCGCGTACTATGTTCCACGTAGTTTTGAGTATCCCCAATGGACGATGTTGATTCCGGAGGTACAGCGCAACCGCGACTTTTGCCGTTTGTTAGCTTTGGACGCAAAAACACGCATTGCCCGCGGGGACTGGGACGAAGCGATCGCGAATCTACACGCAATTTTTCAATTGGCCGATCATAATCTTGCTGAGCCGTTTCACATGGCGGCCTATGTCTCATTCGCCATGGAAGAGCTAGGTCGTCAAGCATTGCGATATCTGTTGTCGCGCGGCGATTTACCCATCGATAAACTCCAAAGGTTGGAGCTACCCATCGCCGAGAAATACGCCCAGGCTTTTCAACGCGCGGAGATTTTCGGCCGGGCGGGGTGGTATGACCTGATTCGGCAAATGGCCTACGCGGACAGTTGGCCCGCCTGGATAGATCGAATCCAGTGGGATATGGAAAAGCAACGCGCGCTGCCGCTTCCCATCTACCGACTTTGGGTAGCGGAACACGATGCCAAAGCGTACTACGTAAATCGGGCCAACACAGTGTTCTACCATTCGATGAACTATCGGCAGGCCAGGGATTACCATACGCGCTTGGCCCCGCAAACCGTCTATCGCTATCCCTTGCAATCCTGGATCGCGTTGGAGAACGCGCAACCCGTCCCGCCATTTCTCATAACCACGCGGGCGATCGCGCTGCGACGCATGAGCCGCGTGGCCGTCGCGCTGCACCAGTATCGCCATACAACGGGGAGCTGGCCAACGAGATTAGATGATTTAACGGATAGAGGACTGCTCTTTTCTGATATCGTCGATCCGTTCAGCGGCGACCCACTGATGTATCGCGTGCGCGATGGCAACTTCATTCTGTATAGCGTGGGCCCCAACCTCACCGACGAGCAGGCCTTTTCCGACGGAGCCGATCCCAACCAAGGGGATCTCGTTTGGGAACGTCGTCAACCCTGAGGGACAGTACCCCAGCTGGTCATCAACATCCGTTGTGCGAACAAGAATCCGTAGTCGGGATCGGCATTTAGCTCACCGTCGCCTACTACGCGGCTATCGCGCCTGTCGCATCCTCTCCAAAACAGGTTCGATGATCGGCGCGATTCTCGGATCGGCGGCCGTCGTCATCAAAAATTGGGTCAGTTGCTGAACGGTTTTCTCTTGTTGCATAGCTAACTTTTGCTCGATCCGCATTTTCACGTCGGCGGTTGGTTCGCCCAGTTTTCTGCCGCGCTCCCTCAGGCGATCGATCGTCGCGAGCAATTCCTCAAGTTTGGGGACTACGGCACGGGCCGAATCTTCATCGCGAATGTTGCTGAGTGTGGTGGTCAGTTCCTGTATCGTCTCTATAAACTGGTCAGTAATTTGTTCGTGGGACGGCTGTTTACAACCCGCCAACAAGGCAACCACCACAAATCCAACAACAAGTGACTGATTAGTCATAACCATTTCCTTTTCGACGGACGAGACGAATGTCCCAGCGAACGCTGTCGAGATCCCCGGCGGCGCCGGTAACGAGTATATGCTGACGAAAGCGAATGCACTACACTGTCCTGGAAAAATAGAGACTCTACCGTGTACAAATTCTGGATTGACGTCGGCGGGACGTTCACCGATTGCTTGGCGCTGGACGAATTCGGGAACGAAACGACGGTCAAGGTTCTCAGTTCCGGAGTCGTCGTCGGTGAATGGTCGCCCCGGGCAGACCCGGCATCGTTCGCCGATGCGCAGCTCATTGGGTTCGGCCCGGAGTTCTTCGCCGAGTACACGCTGTGCCTAGTAGATGGAGTTGGAGAACGGATCGCGAGTCGCAGCGTCAAGCAGTTCGATTCACAACACGGCAGACTTGTGCTCGATCGGCCTTTCGCCGGACAGGAAAGCCAACGCGCAACGCGCTACGAATTGTTCGGCGGAGAACCAGCGCCTATCCTCTGCGTTCGTCGCGTGTTGCGACTTTCATTAAACGCCCAATTGCCCCCGTTGACGATGGCACTGGGCACGACGCGCGGCACCAACGCCCTGTTGACGCGGTCCGGCGCGGCCGTGGGGCTGGTGATTACCGCGGGTTTCGGCGATTTGTTAGAGATCGGCGAACAAGACCGCGCGCAACTGTTCGAACTCACCATCCGCAAACCCTTGCCATTGACGTCGTCGGTTTTGGAAGTTGAGGAACGGATCGGAGCCGACGGTACGATTCTCCAAGCACTCGATCGGGAACAAGTGCTGTCGGGATTGCGCACGTTGCGGCAAAAGCAGATCACATCGTTGGCGATCGTCTTAATGCATGGTTATCGCTATCCGCAGCATGAACAGCAGATCGCCGCCTGGGCGCGCGAAGTCGGTTTCGACGAAATCAGCGTTTCTCATCAAACCGCTCCGGCGATCAAGATCGTGCCCCGCGCGGAAACGACAGTGATGGATGCATACTTGAATCCAGTCGTGCGGCGCTATGTCGATGACTTGCGAAACCGTTTGGGGCCTGACAGCCGCTTAGAGTTAATGACGTCTCATGGTGGACTCGTACCCGCCGATCGCTTTACGGGCAAGGACTGCGTGTTGTCAGGCCCCGCCGGCGGCGTGGTAGGATTTGTGCGCGTCGCCGAACCGATGGGTATCACCCGAGCCATCGGTTTCGATATGGGTGGCACCAGCACGGATGTTGCCCGGTTCGATGGACAATTCGACGTGGAATATGAGTCCCGCAAGGCGGGCGTCCGCATCGTCGCTCCTATGCTGGCCATCGAAACAGTCGCCGCCGGCGGCGGTTCCATCTGCCACTTCGACGGCGCCCGATTAGCAGTAGGACCCGCCAGCGCCGGCGCTGAGCCCGGCCCGGCATGTTATGGACGCGGAGGGCCATTGACGGTCACGGATGTGAACCTGTACCTGGGGCGCTTGGCCGATGATCAGTTTCCGTTTCCGTTGGACCGCTCTGCAGCCGAGAGACAACTCGATCGATTGCGACGACAAGTTGCCGAACATTCAGGTCACAACCTGTCTTTGATCGAGTTGGCGAATGGGCTCCGTGAGATCGCTAATCGCAATATGGCGTCCGCTGTTCATGCTGTTTCCGTGGCGCGCGGATTCGATCCGGCGGACGACGTCTTGGTAGCGTTCGGCGGCGCCGGACCGCAGCACGCCGCTCAAGTCGCCGAGTTATTGGGCATCCGTCGAGTGATCATTCACCCGCGGAGTAGCATCCTGAGCGCAGTGGGCATTCGGCTTGCCGATCGCACCATGCACCGCGCACAGCCAATCATGCGCATCGGGGACGATGCGCTCTGGCACGAGCTTCAGACATGCTTTGACCGACTCTCGGAGGAGGCGTCCGCGGAGTTGAACAATGTTTGGCAGGATGCGCGGAATATCGTCGTGCGGCGCAGCCTTGACCTGCGTTACATCGGCACGGAGACGAGCCTGAACGTTGAGCAACCGCCCGATGGCGACTTTGTTCGCCAGTTTCATCGTGAACACGAGCGCTGGTATGGCTACCGGCAGACGCGGAAGGTGGAAGTCGTAACGGCGCGCGTGGTAGCGACAGCGATCGGAGAACGGTTGCCATTCAGCCAACCACCGGATGAATTCCGTCCCGCCCAATCGACCGCTACCCAGGACGTATGCCTAGCGAGCCATTTCGAACCAATTTCGCAGTTTCAATGGAGTCAACTTCGCGCAGGAGATCAGATCCTCGGCCCGGCGCTGATCGTTGATTCCATGACGACAGTAGCCGTCGAGTCCGGGTGGTATGCCGACGTCTGGGCTGACCGGCAATTGCATTTGCGCCGTGAGGGTGACCTTCGAAAAGTCATGGTAGGTGAGAACATTGCCGCAGAAGTATTGCCAACATCCGCCGAGACGTCGAAAAGCTCGCGCGCGGCGAACCCGATTCACCTACAAGTCTTCAACCACCGTTTTACGTCCATCGCGCGGGAGATGGGGCTAACCTTGCAACGCACGGCGGTGAGTGTCAACATTCGCGATCGACTCGATTTTTCGTGCGCGATTTTCTCGTCCGCGGGCGATTTGGTTGTCAACGCGCCGCACATACCGGTCCATCTTGGCGCGATGAGCGAGACGGTTCGCCAGTTGATAGCGACCAACCCGAACGTGATGCCGGGGGATGCCTTCGTGACGAATGATCCCTATCGCGGAGGGTCCCATTTGCCGGACGTCACCGTGGTCACTCCCGTTTTCTTGCCCGGTGCCTCCGCGCCCACATGCTGGGTCGCTAGCCGCGGCCATCACGCGGAGATCGGCGGAAAAACACCGGGCTCGATGCCCCCCGATGCGCGCTGTTTGGCCGATGAAGGCGTTGTCATCCCCCCGATGAAGCTGATCGACCGTGGTATAGAACAGTTTGCGCGTTTAGAGCATCTGCTGACTAGCGCTTCATACCCCTCGCGCGCCGTGGACGACAACCTCGCCGACATTCGCGCACAATTGGCCGCCAACAAACGGGGCGTCGATCGGCTGTTAGAGTTCATCGCCGAACAATCTCCCGCCAAAGTAATCGACTATATGGAGCTCGTCCAAACCGCAGCGGAACAACTGACCCGCACTGCTTTGCGAAAGATGCCCGATGGCAGCTACACCTTCAGCGATCAAATGGACAGCGGCGCGCGGATTTGTGTTTCGATCGAGAAACGCGACGATTGGCTGTCGATCGATTTCGCTAGTACCAGTCCGGTTCAACCGGATAATCTGAACGCCAACCGCGCGATTGTCTTGGCGGCCACGATGTATGTGATGCGCTGTTTGTTGGGCGCCGACATACCGCTCAACCAAGGAATCTTGCGACCGGTGGAGCTGAAAATACCCATTTGCATGTTGAATCCAACTCCCGGACCGGATGCATCAACATCCCCGGCCATTGTCGGAGGCAACGTGGAAACAAGCCAACGCGTCGTCGATTGCCTCCTCGGCGCGTTGGGACTAGCAGCGGCCAGCCAAGGAACCATGAATAACTGGTTGATGGGTAACAAGCATTTTGGCTACTACGAAACACTGGGCGGCGGAGCCGGCGCGACGCCCGAAGGACCGGGCGCCGATGCCGTTCACACACACATGTCGAACACCCGGCTCACAGACCCCGAAGTGTTAGAGACCCGATTTCCGGTGCGCATTCACCGCTTGGCAATCCGCCGTGGTTCGGGGGGGCGCGGTGCCCACCGCGGCGGCGACGGAATGATCCGAGAAATCGAGTTCTTGTCTGCCGTCGAGGTATCGTTGCTCACCAGCCGTCGAACGACCGCACCATACGGGTTGGCAGGGGGCGGCCCCGGAGCTCCGGGAATCAACCGACTCCACCGAGTCGACGGCACCGAAGAAATCTTGCCCTTCCGAGTCCAATTCTCCGCCGCCCCCGGCGACCGCCTCACCCTAGAAACCCCCGGCGCCGGCGCCTACTCCCCCCAACTCCAAAAAGGACAGGCATAATTGTTGGTATCCCCATCAGCCAGTCGGCTAGGGCAGGACCTGCCAAATTGTCATATCCAGTCGAGGCAGTCGGGTTGGGTGAAAGTAGGTCAGTGGGCGTGCATCATTCAAGGTTCCGTCGTCCATTGCCGAGCATCCTCGCCCCGGTTTTTCAATAAGACGGGCACCAATTTTCCAACGACGCTGTGAAAAAGCCGCCAAAAAACCACTTCACAATAATGCCTGTCCTTTTTGGTTTTTGAGGCTAGAGGATTTGGCGGGAGCGGGGGTAGCTGCCGAGGACGGTGAGGTGCTTGCAGTATGCGCGGCACTGGCCCACGACCTCGGCAAATCGGGGGTCTTTGCAATGCCCGACCGCATCCACGAAGAAGGTGTAATCCCAATTGATATCGCGGCTCGGTCGTTTGTCGATATGCGTTAAATTGACGCCAGCCGTTTTGAAGACATTCAAGACGTCAACCAGCGATCCGGGCCGATCGTCCGTAGTGAACATGATCGAAGTCTTGTCGTCGCCGGACGTTTTCGTTTCACTGCGAGACAAAATCAGAAAACGAGTGACGTTCCCCTGACGGTCCTCAATGTTTTCAAACAGGCAACGGACGTCATACATTTCTCCAGCCAAGGTGGAGCCAATCGCGGCGCTGCCACAATTGGAATCTTGGTCCAGATCGGATCGGACTCGTTTGACGGCCAGTGCCGTGCTATCGACGGATATCCGCTCGACTTGCGGATACTGAGTGCTGAGCCAGTTGCGGCATTGCGTGAAGGCTTCCGCTTTAGAGTAAATCCGCCGGACTTCATGCGGCGCGCTGTTCGTGAGCAAGCTGAAGTGGACCGCCAACTGCACTTCGCCATAGATTTTCACTTGCCGGTGATAGGCCAAAAAGGCATCGAGCGACTCGACAATCCCGCCACCGGTACTGTTTTCAATGGGAACCAACCCATAATCCACATGCCCGCGCGCGACTTCCTCGAAGACGCCTTCGATCGCGCGCAAATCATCGTATTCGACACTCGAACCGAAATGGCGTTTGGCGGCCAAGTGGCTATAGGTTCCTACCGGCCCCAAGTAGCCAATGCGTATGGGTTGCTCCAGCGAGAAACTGCCGCTCATAATCTCGCGGAAGATCGACTCCAACGTCTTGGACGGCATCGGACCGTCCTGGTCGGCGAGAATACGTTTCAGCACTTCGCTTTCGCGGTGCGGCGCATACACGGGGATGCCCAAGTCCCGTTTGATTTTTCCCACATCGACCGCACACGCCGCGCGCAGGTGCAGCAGCGCGATGAGCTGCGAATCGATGTCATCGATACGGCGGCGGAGTTCGGCCAAAGGATCCGGCGAATCGGCCATCACGCTAATCCTTGGGAATAGTAGGGTTCAGGCCCAAATGCTTGACGATGAACGCCCATTGATCGGCCGCTTCCTCGATAATCTTCGCTGTCGGTTTGCCAGCCCCGTGTCCGGCGCGCGTTTCAATGCGGATCATGACCGGTTGGGAACCGGCCTGGGCTGCTTGCAATCGCGCAGCGAACTTAAAGCTATGACCGGGAACCACACGATCATCCGTATCGGCGGTGGTAATCAAGGTTGCCGGATAGGCCGTGCCGTCGCGCAGATTGTGGTAGGGCGAATAGGCCAATAGCGCCTGAAATTCTTCGGCCGAGGCCTCGCTGCTGCCGTAATCATCCACCCAATAGCGCCCCGCCGTGAATTTTTGAAAGCGGAGCATATCCATCACGCCGACCGCCGGCAGACATGCGCCGAACAAATCAGGACGCTGCGTCATACAGGCACCGACCAACAAGCCGCCGTTGCTCCCGCCTTGGATCGCCAAGTGCGCGGGGGCAGTGTATCCATTGGCGATCAGCCATTCGGCCGCCGCAATGAAGTCATCGAATACGTTTTGTTTCTTCAGTTTGGTCCCGGCCTGGTGCCATTCTTTGCCGTATTCGCCGCCGCCACGCAGGTTGGGCATGGCAAACACGCCTCCCATCTCCATCCACTGCAGGCGGGAAACGGAGAAGCCCGGCGTCAGCGAAATATTGAACCCGCCGTAACCATAGAGCAAGGTCGGATTTCGGCCATCGAGCTCCAGGCCCTTCTTGTGCGCTATGAACATCGGTACGCGAGTTCCGTCGCGGCTGGTATAAAACACCTGATGGACTTCGTAATCATCCGGTTGAAAGCGAACCCGCGCTTCCCGCAGCAAGGTGCTCGTTCCATCCAACAGGTCGTAGCGGTATATGCTGGGTGGCCGATTGAAGCTCGAAAATGAATAAAACGTCTCCCGGTCGTCGCGGCGGCCGCCGAAGCCCATGGCCGTACCGATACCGGGGAATGCGACATCCCGCAAATGATGACCGTTCATGTCGAAGACTTTGACCACCGTCACCGCATCTTGCAAATACTGAGCGAAGATGAAGTCGCCGACAATCGACGATGAATCCAGCGTCTGTTGTGCTGGCGGGACAATCACGCGCCAATGATCCGGCTCGGGGCGGTTCACATCAATCGCCAACACGCATTTATTGGGAGCTTGATAGTCTGACTGAAAATAAAGCCAGCTTCCCTCATTGCCGATCAAGGTATATTCGTGGTCGAAGTTGTCGATCAAGACCTGCAGTTCGCCACCGGGAATGGTGAAATCACGGTAGATAATCCGGTAGCGGTCATCGGTTCCTTTCCATGTCGTGAGCACTAAAAAGCGGCCGTCGTCGGTGACCGCCGCCGTGAAACCCCATTCGGGGTGTTCCGGATCGGCGTGCACCAGCACATCGGCGGCCTGCTCAGTTCCCAGCTTGTGGAAATAGACTTTCTGGTTCAAGTTCAAACTTTGAAACTCGGCACCCGGCTGGGGTTCGTCAAACCGGCTGTAGTAGAATCCACTGCCGTCCGGCGACCAAGCGATGCTCGAGAACTTGGTCCAGCGAATCGTATCACCCAGTTCTTGGAGCGAATCCGTATCGACCACGCGCCAGGTCGTCCAATCGGAGCCCGCCTCGGCGACGCCGAACGCGGCGTACTGGCCGTCGTCACTGAACGATAGGCCCGCCAACGCCACCGTGCCATCAGCCGACCATTGATTAGGATCCAAAAACACGCGAGCGGGTGCGTCCAGCGCGTCCTGTTGATAAATGACAAACTGGTTTTGCAGACCATCGTTTTTCGAAAAATAATAGTGCCGCCCCGCGCGCGAGGGGACGCCGTATTTTTCGAAGTCCCACAATTGTGTCAACCGCTGCTCGATGGCATCGCGAAAAGGAAGTTGCTTCACGTATCCAAAGGTTACTTCATTCTGGGCATCGACCCAATGCCGGACGTCATCCGATTCGCGCACATCGGTTTCCAGCCAACGATAGGGGTCGGCGACCTGCGTCCCAAAATAATCGTCAACCTGAGTCACGCGTTGAGTAGCCGGGTAATGAAACGGTTGAGCGTCAGACACAGGGGCAAGTATCCAACTGCATAGAAAACAGACCGACAACACCCGTACGTCCGTCATGATGTGGCGCAGTGCCATGACTAGAAGCCTCCTCCCAAAACGATTCGTTCGGCAACACAAACGAATCAGTATATCGCAAATTCATGCGGCGATTGAGGAGGTACCAGACAAGGAACGTCGTTCAATTGAACAAGATGACGCCGTGGGGCAGGTGTTCGTCACCTTCTTCCCATTGGCGGCGCACTTCGCGCAATCCGTAGCAGCAGAGCTCGAAACGGTCGCTCAGTTGCACCAATACCAGCGAGTTCGGCTGTGAATGGTCCACCGGCTCGATTTGAGCCGCCAGATGGTACGAACGTTTTCCTTGTTTGCAATAGTCTTCGAATTGGTCACCGCCATCGGTGTGCTGTCGCAGCGCTTCCGGGAAAACACCAGCCCAGAATAATGTGAAGTCGCCGATATGTCGGTGTATTTCGCGCCGCGCGTTTCCTAGGCGTTCCGCGGCTTCGGCGGCCATTTCCGTGACGGTCATCAGAGGCCGACCGGTGACGCTGCGAATACGGTGAACCGCATCCGACCGAATAAACCGGACGAGCAGGCCAGTGATATAGTCGATCAGATCGGGATCGACCACCCCTAACTGCGCGTGAAAAGTACTTTCCGCCAGTCCGGCAAAATAACGATGAACAACATGTTCCGGGTGTGTGGACATTGGAAACCTCCGTCGTGGCGAAGACCCCCAGTGGGCAATGGTGCCTTGGCAAGACGCACGGCCGTTCGCCGTATCGTCTTCTTCATTCAACTTTACTACCGATCCCCAAAATTGGTCAAGACATTTTCTACAGGCCCGCGCGCAAAATGTGGGTTATGCCGACCGGATAGCGCTTTACGAAAACTTTGAGGGGTAACTGGACTCGTTCAAGGCGGCCTGCAGGCCACAGCAGAAATCGACCACCTCGCATACCAACTGGTCCAGTGTTGACCCGCGCTGGCGCGCCAATTCCATTCGCTTCACCAATGCCGATCCAATTATCACACCATCGACATGCGGTGCCAGAGCACGCGCGTGAGCCGTATCGCGGACACCGAATCCCACGCAAATCGGCAAGTCCGTCCATTCGCGCAAAGCGGCCAAGCGTTCCGGCAACTCGGGAGGCAGCGCGGTTCGCTCTCCCGTAACTCCAGCGACGGAGACATAATAGACAAAACCGCTGGCGTGCTCCAAGATGCGCCGCGCCCGATCGGGGCTGGTGGTCGGCGCGATCAATTGCACGAGCGACAATCCGCATTGCCGGCAGCGCGCATCGAGCGTCGCCGCCTCTTCGCTGGGAAGGTCCGGAACGATCAAGCCGACCAGGCCCGCGTCGGCTGCTTGTCCCACCCATTCGTCGATACCGTGCCGATAGACTAAGGCGTAGCTCACCATGCCCACGGGCGAGGCCGCATCGTGCAGCGACGCTGCGGCCGCTAAGACATCGCGGACCCGAAGGCCGCATTGTAAAGCGCGGGTATAGGCAGCTTGAATCGTCGGGCCATCGGCGATGGGGTCGCTGTAGGGAAAGCCGATCTCAGCCAATCGGATGCCCGCTCGGCCCACGGCCGTCAACAGCGCTACGGTTGTGTCCAAGTCGGGATCACCCGCGACGAAAAAGGGAATCAGGAGCTTGCGTCCATCCGCGCGCAGTTTGCGAAATTCTTCATCAATCAAGGGCATCTGTTAATCCTCTCCGCCCCGCAAGCGCACAATTTCCGCAGCGTCTTTTTCTCCACGGCCGGAGAGAACGACCAACAGCCGCTGGTGCGACGGACGCTGGCGGGCTTCATGGCAAGCGGCTGCGATGGCATGCGACGTCTCCAATGCGGGGAGGATCCCTTCCAATCGGGCCATCAGGTCAAAGGCTGCCAACGCGTCGTTGTCCCCCGCGGCCAGATAACGCACCCGCCCGATCGATTTCCACAAACTGTGTTCCGGACCCACGCCCGGATAATCCAACCCAGCCGAAATCGAGTGCACATTGCTCGTTTGGCCATCGTCGTCCTGCAGCACATAACTCAAGCTGCCGTGTAAGACGCCCGGTTGACCATGCGATAGCGTCGCGGCATGCAACCCGCGCTGATCGCCGGCGCCTCCTGCTTCGACGCCGATCAACTCGACATCCGTGCGGGCCACGAAGGGGTAAAACATGCCGGCCGCATTGCTGCCGCCACCGACACACGCTAACACGGCATCGGGCAGATTCCCCCAACGCTGCAGGGACTGCTCGATTGCCTCGTGACCGATCACCGATTGGAAATCGCGGACAATGCGCGGGAAAGGATGCGGTCCGACGACGGAGCCGATGATGTAATGCGTCGATTCGACGCTGCTCATCCAATCGCGCAGCGCCTCATTGATGGCATCGCGCAACGTCCGTGAACCGCTCTCCACCGCGCGAACTTCGGCCCCCAATAGCTTCATCGCGCGCACATTGGGTTGCTGACGCCGAATGTCCTCGGCCCCCATGTAAACGACGCATTCCAATCCGAAATGTCCACAGGCCGTCGCCGTCGCTACACCGTGTTGTCCGGCACCGGTTTCTGCAATCACCCGGCGCTTACCCATTCGCAATGTTAGGAGCGCTTGTCCGAGCGTGTTATTGATCTTGTGCGAACCTGTGTGGTTCAAGTCCTCGCGTTTGAACCAGATCTCCGCGCCCCCACAATGTTCTGTCAATCGCTGCGCGAAATAGAGCGGCGATGGGCGACCGACGAAATCACCCCACAGTTGGCGCAACTGCTGTTCAAACGCGCGGTCGGCAATGGCTGCCGAGTACTCTTGCTGCAATTGTTCCAAGGCGGCCATCAACGTCTCGGGGACATAGCGCCCGCCAAACGGCCCAAAACGGCCACTGGTATCCGGCCAACACGATTCTTTCGCTGGCTCTGGCAATAGTGTTCGCGGCATGATCCAATTCCGTTGCGGCCCGTAGGGTACGAAACTAAACATCTCATTTGGGGACACCCCTAGATTGTCGCCGCATCCTATGTCGATCGTCAACGCCGAAAGGCGTTCTCCTGAGGGATCGCATGGTTGACGGCACGTTGACAACTCGTTCGTCGCCTGAAATCTTGATGATCGGGAGATGAATCAACGCTATGCCCGAACTGCCCGAAGTCGAAACGATGTGTCGCGGGATCGCCTCCGTCGTTGGCGCCAAAGTCGTCGCTGTGCCCAAACCCCAGTGTCGGCGCCGCCCGATTGCGATTTCCCCGCCCTGGCCGCAATTGAAGGGGCGTTTGGTCAATCAGCGCGTAGCCGCTGTAGAACGGCTGGGAAAGCGGGTGATCATGCGCCTAGCATCCAGCGATCGCCTGGTTTTCGAGCCGCGCATGACGGGACTGGTCTTATTGGACGATCCCCCAACGAAGGAACACATCCGCTTGTTGTTGGAATTACGACACGGCCGCTACCATATGCGATTGCGATTTTGGGACCAGCGCGGATTGGGTCGAGTCTCGCTCGTGAATGCCGACCTTTGGTTGCCGTGGTTGGACGATGTGCAGCTCGGTCCCGATGCGTTGACGTTGACCCTCGCAGCGTTGCCGGAGCGATTGGCGAGGTCGTCTCGCGAGATCAAAGTGGCCTTGTTGGACCAACGAGCCCTCGCCGGAATCGGCAATCTCTACGCCAGCGAAATATTGCACGTCGCGGGAATCCATCCCCAACTTCGCTGCCATCAACTCGGGGATGGCGAATGGCAACGCCTTCACAAGGCGCTGCGGCGCGTATTGTCACAAGCTATCCGTTTCGAGGGCTCGACGTTGTCGGATGGAACGTATCGGAACGCACTGAATCAAGCGGGCAGCTATCAGAATCACCACCGCGTCTATGATCGCGCCGGGCAAAGGTGCCGAACATGCAAGGTGGCTGTCATTTGCCGCATAGTCCAGGCCCAACGGAGTACATTTTTCTGTCCGAATTGCCAAACGGCGCGCGTTGGCGAGCGATGACGCTTGCGGTAAACTAACCGCAGCAGCAGCGCTCGATTCCGCTGACAAACAGAACTTTCATTGACAAGGCCGTAGTATGCGTTGGAAAGGTCGGGAACGAAGTCAAAACGTGGAAGATCGCCGGGGGATTTCACCGGCCGCGGCCATCGGCGGCGGCGGGATCGGAGTCCTCGTCATTATCTTGATCGGTGCGCTCTTCGGCGTCCGCCCCGATCAGTTGTTGGGACTTCTCAACCAGGCACAGCAGGGCCAAGTAGTACAGCCGGGTCAGGCGGCGCCCGGCAAGGACGACGACACCCGCGAGTTTATTGAAGTCGTTTTGCGGGACACAGAAAAAGTCTGGGACAAAATTTTTCGCCAGCACGTCGATGGAGCCTATCCGGCGCCAACGCTTGTGCTTTTTGACTCAGATTCCGTCGAATCGGGTTGCGGGCGAGCCCCCGCCGCGGCCGGGCCGTTTTATTGTCCGGCCGACCAGAAAATCTACATCAACCCGATTTTCTTTGTCGAGTTGGAGCGGCGGCACCGTGCACCGGGCGAGTTCGCCCGCGCCTATGTGATCGCTCATGAAGTCGCCCATCACGTGCAGCGGGTTCTTGGCTTGGACGACCCCGTCAACCGCACCCGCCAGCGCGGCAATGAGCGCGAGACTAATCGGATGTCGGTCCGATTGGAATTGCAGGCGGATTATCTGGCGGGCGTCTGGGCACACCACGCGCACCGCTTCGATAACATCCTCGAGCCGGGCGATATCGACGCGGCAATTAACGCAGCGCAACAGATCGGCGATGATGTCTTGATGAAACAATCGACAGGAATGGTCATTCCGGAACGCTACACGCACGGCACTGCCGCGCAGCGCGCCCGTTGGTTCAAACGAGGTTTTCAAACCGGTGATTTTTTGGGCTGTAAACAGCTCTTTGAAATGGCCTATGAAGACCTCTGAGCACGTGCTGCTCGAAACAACGTTTTCGATCCATAACTACCGGTAAGCGCCCCAACGTCCAACGAGTCCACGATATTCATGAATACGATTTTCCGCGGCGTCATGCCCGCGCTGATGACTCCTTGCGACCAGCGGGGCGAACCTAATTTCGAACAGCTCGTGGCTACCGGCCAGGACTTGGTACGTCAGGGAATGCGCGCGGTCGTCTATTGTGGGTCGATGGGTGATTGGCCACTGTTGACCGATCAACAAAGACAAACCGGTGTGGCGCAATTAATCGCGGCCGGGTTGCCGGTTGTCGTCGGCACGGGCGCACTGAACACGAAACAAGCAGCCGCGCACGCCGCACACGCGCGGCGCTTAGGGGCCGCCGGGCTGATGGTGATTCCCCGCGTCTTGTCGCGCGGGAGTTCGGCGGCCGCGCAGCGAATACACTTCGCGGAGATTCTGCGGGCCGCTGACGGATTGCCCGCCGTGATCTACAACAGTCCCTACTACGGCTTCGAGACCAAGGCGGATTTGTTCTTTGAACTCCGAAGTCAGTTCCCCAATTTGGTCGGCTTCAAAGAATTCGGCGGAGCGTCGTCGCTTAGTTACGCCGCGGAACATATCGTCGGGGGCGATCTCAATGTGATCTTGATGGTGGGTGTCGATACCCAAGTGTATCACGGCTACCTCCATTGCGGGGCGCAAGGGGCAATCACTGGCGTCGGCAATGCGTTGCCGCGCGAAGTGTTGCGTTTGGTGGAACTGTGCCAACGCGCCGTCGATGGCTGCCCACAGTCGCGTCAATGGGCCAAGGAACTGAACGAGGCTTTGCACGTTCTGTCCACTTTCGATGAGGGGCCCGATTTGGTGTTGTATTACAAACAGTTGATGGTCTTGGAAGGACATACCGAGTACGAGCATCCGGTCTTTTCCTTCGATCGATTGAGTGACAGCCAATGCGCATTCTTGACCGATCAATGGAAACGGTTCCGCGCCTGGTGGGCGCACTGGCCCGGGGCAACTGCGCAGAAGGTTTGATTCGGAATCCCGTCGAGCGTTAGCTGACCAACCCCTTCGTCACCAACATGAAAACGTCCTCCAGCGTCGGTTCCTTCTCGGCAAAGGCCTTCACTTCGACGTCGGCCGCGATCAACTGTCGCAAGAGTTGGCTGTTGTCGTGGTCGGGTGAGTCAAACTCGATACTCACGCGATCGCCATCGATTTCCACATCGCGAACTTGAGGGTTGGAGCGAATGAGGCGGAGTCCCTCCTCCATGTTGCGTCCAAACCGGGCCAGCACGATCGCATTGCGGCGAATCTGCCGATAGACGTCCTCCATGGGGCCCGTCAACAACATCTGCCCCCGTTCTATAATGCCGATCGAGGTGCAGCAATCAGCCAACTCGGTCAGAATGTGGCTGGAAATCAGGATCGTTTTTCCCATCCGCCGCAGTTCTTTGAGTAGGGCCTTGACCTCGATCCGCGCGCGGGGATCCAAGCCACTCGTCGGTTCGTCCAAAATCAACACCGGGGGATCATGCACCAGCGTTTTGGCCAAACACAGACGTTGCTTCATGCCCCGCGACAAGCCGTTGACGTAATCGTTTCGTTTATGGGTCAAATCGAGCAATTCCAGCACATCGGGAAGGATCCGTTTTCGCTGCGTGCTGCTCATTTGATAGGCGACGGCAAAAAAGTCGAGAAACTCCCACACTTTCATGCCATCATAGACACCGAAGTCATCGGGCATGTAACCGATACTGCGGCGGACATCCAACGGTGCGCGAGAGACACTGAAGCCATTGACCTCGGCATCTCCCCGCGAAGCGCGCAACAGCGTGGCCAAAAATCGAATCGTGGTGCTCTTGCCCGCGCCGTTCGGGCCGATAAAGCCGTACATTTCCCCTTGCTGGATCGATAAACTGATCTGGCCCACCGCCGTAAAATCGCCGTAGTCTTTGCCAAATTCACGGACTGCGATCACTCGTCGTTTTCTCCTTCGAGTAGCAAGGACTCGAGCCTGCGGCGATCGTCGGATCCCTGTTCATCGAGCAACGCGTCCAAGTCGGATTGTCTAGCGAAATCGAACAGCGTGTTGGTGTCCGGTTGTGCCGCCGGCCATTCTCCGAATTGCAAGTGGACCACTACCAATGTGCCTTGCCGCGACCGCGTCGGCAGCGGTGTCAGCCGTTGAGAACCAACGGGATCATCAACCCGGGCTAACAGACGCATTTCGCCCACGGCCAATTGCAACTGATCGGCCACGACATCGAAAATCGGCCCTAAATTCACCGCAGACTGCGTTTCACGCAATTTCACTAGGGAATAGACGTCCAAGAACTCGCGAAACGATAGTCTAACCGACTTCGGCTCCGTACTGCTGTACGCACGCTGAGGATACTTGCGAACCAGCATTTTCGAGAAGGAGTCAGCGATACGAGCGATCTCGCGATGTGCTAAAAGTTGGCGTAACGACAAAAGACCTGCGAGCGGATCGTTGTCTCGGCGCGGAGCGTTGTTGCCATCCTCGGTCGCGGCAAGGAGATCGTCGGACAGTCGCGCATCGGCAGCAGCTTGAGCGACGTCCAGCCACACCTTGCGACAATAGTGGTAGTCACTGACGAGGCTGGGTTCACTGCGCCACGAGTTATAAAGATTATTCGAAGCTAGAGTGATAAACTCCAACGCTCGCGTCTGGCCAGGCTCAAAGCGGCCCAGCCAAGCCAATCGATAGCTGTCATCCGTCTCGCGCCAGACGACACCCGCCGACTGCAAATCCAATTGCGACCGATTCGCCAAAGTCCAGGTTTCTGCTTGTGAAAAGACTTGAATGGCACCCGCCAGCTCCACAAAATCTTCTTCGTGAGTCATTCCTGTCGAGTTCGACTGCACGAGGATATTGCGAAATTGGTGAGCGGCGCCGCGCCGCAATTGTATCGGTTGCGCGTTTAGCGTTTCGGCTGTCGGCGTCGCGCGGTAGGAGAACGGCGCCGCCAAACCACTATTCGTTGGAAAATCGATAGTGAACCGCGTCGATAACGACGAATACAATCCAGTGTATTGCGTCAAATGACCGCGCGGATATCCGCCGTGCAGTTCCAACACACCGACTTTCGTTTCGCTCCGGACGAATCCAATATCGAGTTGCGCCGAGCGGACAACAACAAAGGTGCCCACCACCGCGAGGACGGGCATCGCAACCCATGCCCATTCGACGCGGCCGATCACCTTGAAAAATCCCCAATTCACGAGGGCGAGCACGGCCAAGTATCCCAACAATATGCGGAGCACAAATTTCCGCGTCGGCGGTGTGATCCCGGCAGCATTGGCCAAAATCTCTCGGGCTGCCAACGCGATCCCTTTGTGGTCGTTCCATCCTCCCGTTCCAGCCTGATCGTCACTGTCAAAGCCGCCGAAGAACCGGTTGTCCGAAAGATTGCGCTTCAACGATCCCGGCAAAACAAAATACGACAACGGTTCGTCGTCCGGCAAGCGGCCCTGAAACCTCCCAGCAGAATGCGTAGATGCGTCGGAGAGCGGCATGTGCCAATCGATATGTGGCGCAGTTCCCGCATGACTCAGGTCCCGACTGATGAAACGCAATGTCGAGGCCACCAAGGGGTCGAAAATCAACGAGGAGTCATTGTCGCGCCAGCGAAAGCTCAACTCATCCCAATCGCTCTTTGCAAATACTCGCGGCGGTCGGCGGAAAAGGGCACCGTGGACAAACCCAGAAAAGCTCTGCCACGCCCGTACCCGCCGATCCCGCAAATCGAGGCCCGTCAATACAATCCTGCCGCGCCCCACGGGCCGCTCGGCAACGAGGCCTCCAGTCCCCGCGACGAAGCGCCCCTCTCTCCGCAACAGCAAATCGACTCCCAACATCGGCGCGGATTCAGGGATGGATAGCTCGCGCCGCCGCGCCGGATCCTTCTCCAAGGGGATCGACCAATATGCGTTGAGTTCTTTCAGATCAGCGTCGGATATATTCCGTGTTCCGGTCATTTCGGCGGGCAACAATGAGTCCACGAAGCTGCCCCGCAACCATTGCATAGAAGTCGGCCCGTTAATCACCAATTGGCCGCCGAAATGCAACCAATCGAGCAGCGCCTGCTGCTGCGCTGCGTCGAGATCCTGAGGCGAAAAATCGTCCCACACCAGGTAGGCAATCGAGGTCCAAGCCAACGCACTGCGCGGCAAGGGGAGCGGGTAGTTCGGTGTCGGCAATACCACGTTATAAAACGCCGGAGCTACCGAAGCGCCCAAAACGGGTATGGCCACCGCATCGATCAAGCGGAGAACGCGGAAACTCTCCGGCGCCCGAGACACGACCAGAATGTGGTTTTGAAACGGCTGCAAGACTTGAACCGGTTGGGTTTCGGTATGTACCGACAGGCCGGCAGCAGTCAACAAATCGAGCCGCACGGTGACCGCCGTGGCTTTCTCCTTGCGAATCGGGAGGAAGACCAAGGTTTCCAGCACCTTGTCTTCTTCCTTGGGCAGAGAGGCCGCGCGGGTCGTGCGGATATAAAACGGTGTGCCCGGCACGGCCACCGGTTGAAAGTTGGCCGAAGTCACCGCATAGGTCGCCAACTCAACGTTCATGTCGCTCGTGTTGGACACGATCGGCAGCTGAGCCACGGCCCAATGTCCCGGCTTGGCACGATTCCATTCGGCTTGACGCTCGAAAACACCAGGTAACAACACCGGAGGCTTCGTTTCGATGTTGGGCTTCGGCTTTGCGGTTTTCTTCTCTTCCTCGGTATCCTGTTGTGTCTGAGACGCTTGCTGGGCGGCACTTCCGGAATCGCTTCGGCAGCCGCCGAATCCCAGCGAAATCAACAGACATACGAACAAAGGCAACCATCCCAGTGATCTCAGGGAGTACCATCGTGGGCGGCCATCATCGCGCACAGAATTCAATTCTCGATGGTTTACTGAACAGGACATGCGGTAACTTTGGTTAACGCCCCAGTCGCACATAGTATGGTTGCGGAACTATTACGCGCGGATCTCATTTCGATTGAAACTCAATGGCGCGGTTCCAATTCGTTGGCGGTTCGCAATCATAGCGAATGATGTATTGTTCCATGACCGATTTGGCCAAATCGAACGGAGGCAGCAATTGTAGTTTCCGCTGGGCAGCCGACCATTGACCATCCAGAAACAGGTCCAAGGCCTCACGATAGGTCTCCAGATCAGCATCCGATATTTCATTATAGGGGGGAGTGGGAGGGAGCAATTGCCAAACTGGAAACACGCGCGGAATTCCCGCCGGTCGAACTAAGGCCAGTTTTCTCAGACGCATCTCTGGCTCCGCGTGTTTTAGTAGTTTTTGCGCCGACGCATCGTCCAACAGTATCGGAACGCGAAAATGCCGAGTCATGCTTTCCAACCGTGCCGCGAGATTCACAACCGGTCCGAAAGCCGTCACTTTGACTTGGTCTGCGGAACCGATCTTCCCTGCAACGGCCCGCCCGCTGGCAATTCCCAAACCTGAAAGAAACTCGCCGACGGGTTCGTTCTTTGCGGCGCGAATCTCATCGAATCGTTGCGCAATCCGCAACGCGGTTTGACAAGCCCGTTCGGCAGCGTCTGGCTGGTCCAAGGGCCATCCCCAGAACCCCATGACGGCGTCGCCATGGAAATCGCCTACGACGCCTTTTTGCTCCATGATGCAACTCGTCATGATTCCTAACGATTCGCTCACCCCCTCTAAGAGTTCCAACAGGTTCGAAGACATGTGTTCGCTAACGGCACTGAATCCGCGCAGGTCGCAGAACAATACCGAGACGTGACATTCGCGAGGCTTCAAGATGTCATCGGGGTCCTCGGCGGCAATGGCGTCCAATACAACCGGGGAAAAAAAGGACCGCAAGCCCGCTTGGCGCTGTTGTAGCTCGTTCAATTCCACCAGATTGGCGTACGTCGTGCCAACCAACTGTGCAAACTTCATCTCGTCTTGCAACTCTTGCTCGATGACACGCTCGGAGAGCAATTCATAATCGCCCGCGATATAGATCGCCTGGCGGACACGTGTCCCGGACGACGCGCTGGGCTTGACTGGGCAGACAAAGGCCCAATCGGAACGTTGCTGGATCGTGTAGCGGTTGCTGGTACCGGCATTGGTACTCCACACGTGCAACACAAGTTGCCCGGATTGGATCGCTTCCATGATCAGTTGCTGGCTAGGCTGAAAGGGAAACTCCAGTTCCGTACGACTGTCCCAATGAACGACTTCGACTCGTAGCTCCTTGGTCCAGACATTGACGATAGCCACGGTTTGCGCACGCGTCACGCCATTAAGCAAAACACGGGTCAAGGAATCGAACAGCTGCGTTTCGTTGGCGGCGTCCGTGACCAATTGGGGCAACTGGCTCAATGCCGCCATGCGTTCTTGGGCGTTTTGGTAGTGAATTTGCTCCAAAAACTGAAAAGTGAAGTTGCGTTGCTGTAGAGGCCGCGGTGCCTCTTGGGTGGCGAGCGCAGTACTTTCCATGAGCGTAAAACTCGTCTGGCCAATCACGAAAAATTGGCCCGGCGAAACAAAGAAACGCGGCAGTTCCAAGCCTTGGAAGAAGATGGGATTTTTGGCCTCTGGCAGCCGTTCGACCAACAAACGGCCCTGCTGGTAAGTGAGTCGGGCATGTTTCCGGCTGACCCGAGAATCCCAAGGGACCGACCACGCACCAGCCACGCGGCCGACCACAAACGAAACATCCCCAGGAACGCGCCTCCGCCAGCGTTGCCCCCCCTGTTTTTCCTCTGCGATCAAATCCATCGCCCTTGCGCTCCCTCCCAACCCGATTCTACCGTCCCACCCCCACCCCTCCCAAACCCCCCCCAACAATAAGGACAGGCACTATTTTTTGGGCAGGGGTCGGAATATCGGGAAGTGGAGAGCCGTAAAGTGGTTCCCAAGTTTTCCGCCGGGGGCCCCCAAGGTCCGCATTTTTTCGGCAATTCCCCTTCCGTACGCCGGCAATACAATAATGCCTGTCCTTTTTTTGGGGTAAGATGGCGGGGGAGGAGCGGTGATGTCCAGCGAATCACATTCGGCGTCCCATCGGCGAACACGCCGAGATCATGCCACGGAGACGGCCGAAGATTATGTCGAGGCCATTGCCGATGTCATTGGGCAAACCGGCACGTGTCGGGTCGCCGATTTAGCACGGCGCTTTGCTGTCACCCACGTCACGGTAACACGTACCATTTCGCGGTTGCAGTCGGAAGGATTGGTCGAAACCGAGCCCTACCGACCGGTGCGTCTGACAGCGAAAGGGAGGCGGTTGGCGGAGAAAAGTCGCCGCCGCCACGATCTCGTGGTTCAATTTCTGATTGCGCTGGGCGTCGGCCCAGAAACCGCCGCCATCGACGCTGAGGGGATCGAGCACCATGTCAGTGCGGCAACCTTGGCACGATTCGAGGCATTTGTCAAAGATCGCTCTGGATCGTAGTTTTGTTGTTCCATGAGCCTCGTTGGGGTTTTGCAAACTCCTCAGACCTTAAACCTTCGGTGCGAACCAAACGGAACGGATTCCACGGCACCTCGCGCGGACTATTCTAACAGCCAGGACTGCCGGTTTTCGCGATGCTGCCGACCGAGTCTAATCCGATGCGTGCTTGGGTTGTCCGTGGAAAGCGGTGCCGGTTGCGAGAACATTCTGCCAGTTTTGGCTACAATTTACCGGTCTCGAAAAGTGAGCGTAACGTACAACAGGAAACGATAGTGTCCGGAAAACCACGTAATTTGGGCGATGTTTTGCGGGAGTTCAGCCAACACCGCCAACTGATGGAACAGGAACTGCACAAGATCATTATTGGGCAAGACGAGGTCATCGAGCAGCTTTTCGCGGCCATTTTCACACGTGGCCACTGTCTTTTGGAAGGCGTTCCCGGACTGGCCAAGACGTTGATGGTCAGCACTTTAGCGCGGATTATGGATGTCACGTTCAAGCGGATCCAATTTACTCCCGACCTCATGCCCAGCGACATTACGGGGACGAGCGTTTTGGAGGAGGACGAACACGGCCGCCGCCATTTTCGTTTCGTCGAAGGTCCTGTCTTTACGAATATTCTGTTGGCCGACGAGATCAATCGAACGCCGCCCAAAACGCAAGCCGCCCTGTTGCAAGCCATGCAAGAACGGGAAGTTTCGGTC
>JACTND010000092.1:36518-42587 GCA_014584305.1 Planctomycetota bacterium
ATGAGCTGCCCAATCCGTTTTTTACGATCGCCACACAGAATCCAATCGAGCAGGAGGGGACTTACCCGCTCCCCGAAGCGCAGCTCGACCGTTTCATGTTCAACATTATCGTCAGTTACCCGACGGTGGACGAAGAAGAGAAAATCCTGTCCGCGACCACGATCGGCGAATCACCGGAGATCAAGAAGATTCTCAGTGGCAAGGCAATTGTCAACTTGCAAAAACTCGTCCATTCCGTTCAGGTCACGGAGCATTTCGTGAAATACGTCGCGCGGCTGGTTCGGGCCACGCGACCGTCGGACCCGTCGGCACCCAAGACGGTCAAAGAGTGTGTCGATTGGGGGGCTGGCCCGCGGGCCGGCCAGTTCCTGATTGCCGGGGCGAAAGCGATTGCCGCGATGGATGGACGCTTCACCATTTCCGCAGCCGACATTCGCCGCGTGGCATTGCCCGTCTTGCGTCACCGCATCGGCGTGAATTTCCAAGGTCAAGCCAACGGCGTGACATCGGAACAGATCGTGGCCCTGGTCTTGAAAGAGATTCCGGAACCCGACATTCCCAAGTTCGAAGGCGCCGGGAATGTCCGTTGAAGAGTATCTCAAGCCGAGCGTCATCCACCAGATCCAACGGCTGGATCTGCGCGCGCAGTTCGTAGTAAAAGGCTTTTTGCACGGCTTGCACGCCAGCCCCTTCCACGGGTTCAGCGTCCAATTCAGCGAACACCGCAAGTATGTTCCCGGCGACGACCCCAAAGACCTCGATTGGCGAGTTTTCGCCCGCACAGACAAGTATTACATCAAGAAATACGAGGCCGAGACCAATATCAACGGCTATCTCGTCATGGACCTCAGCCAATCGATGGATTACACCTATCGGCAAGAGTTGACGAAGTTCGATTACGCGATCTGCCTGGCGGCCGCGTTAGCCTATCTGATGATATCGCAACAAGACCCGGTGGGGCTGATCACGTTTGCCGACAGTATCGGCGAGAGCCTCCCCCCGCGCTCGAAGCGCACGCAGTTGAACAACCTGTTGACGCTGTTGTCCCGCGCCAAGCCAACCGGACGAACGGAATTCGCCAAGTGCATCGAGTTGATCGCCGCCATGCTGAAGCACCGTAGCCTGATCATGCTGTTTTCGGACTTGTTGCTGGACGATCCACAGGAATTGGACGCCTTGTTTCGTTTGACCTTTGCCGGGCACGACGTGATCGTATTTCACGTATTGGACGAAGCGGAGGTCACTTTTCCGTTTAGCGGCAGCCACGAGTTCCTGGATGCCGAATCCAACCAGCGGTTGACGACCGACGCGAATCAGGTTCGCGGCGACTATGTGCGGGCGATCGAGCAGTATCGCAGCGAGTTGGCTCAACGCTGTCATCAACACCGGATCGATTACGTACCGTTGGACACGAGCATGCAGTTCGACCGAGCCCTCATGGAATATTTGATGCGGCGTCGCGCGAGGTATTGACGCCATGACGGTGGCCAACGGAATTTTGCTGGCAGTCGGTGGATTGTTGCTGACCATCCCGGTCATTTTGCATTTCTTGATGCAGCCCAAGCCACGCGCGGTCCCCTTTCCGGCTGTGCGTTTTTTGCAACGACAACAGGCGGCCAACCAACGGCGTCTGCGATTGCGCCATTGGTTGCTGTTGTTGCTCCGCTGTCTGGCGATCGGTTTGTTGGCGGCGGCGATGGCTGGACCGGCGGTGGCCGAGGAGCAGTTTGGTAAATGGTTAAGCGCCATCAGCATCGGCGTTCTGACTTTACTGGCGGTCGGTTTGTTAGCGGCGGCCGCGATGCGCACGCCGCGCAACGGATTGTTCATCGGACTACTTGCCCTGGTCGTGTTGGGCTGTTTGGTGTGGCTCACGACCGCCTGGCGCGCGGTATTTGCCGAGGACGTCAACATACCGTTGGGACAAACATCGGATCCGGTTTCCGCCGTGGTGTTGGTGGACCTGTCGCCCCGAATGGATTATCGCCGAGAGAATCAGTCGCATTTGCAGTGGGCCAAGCAGATGGGCGAGTGGGTTCTGAACCAATTGCCGTTGGACAGTCAAATTGCCGTGATGGGGACATCCGACACAGACCCGTTCTTTTCAATTGACGCCGCGGCCGCCCGCAAAAAACTGTTGACCTTGGATATCGCCTTTCAAGCAGGAGCCATCCCCGATGGAATTCGGCGGGCCCTGACGTTGTTGCAGGATTCCGCAGAGAACGCGCGGCGCGAAATCTACGTCGTCACCGACCTGACGAAATCATCTTGGGCCGGCGCATCGCCTACATCCCTCCGCGACCAGTTATCGAAGACGTCGGATACGAGTTTGTTTATTATCGACGTGGGTACAGTGCAACCACAGAACTTCTCCCTATCGCCACCGCGCTTCTCCAGTACGAGGTTGACACAAGTCAGCCCGATCCACGTGGACGTCGATGTATCGCGCCTCGGCCCGGCAGCAGAGCGGAATGTGCGGCTGTTGATCGAACAACCGGACGATTCGCGTCCGGTGATTCGCGACGGGCAAGTCTTGACCCCCGATCGCTTTTGGCAGCAATCGCAACATGTGGCCGTCGGCGAGAACGGCTCCGCACATGTCCATTTCGTCCACAACGATCCGCTGCCAATCGGCATCCTGCACGGACGCATCGAGATTTTGGGACAAGACGGCTTGGAGGTGGACAACACACGCCACTTCACATTGGAGGTAAAGCCCGCCTGGCCGGTGTTAATCGTTCACCCCGCGGACGTTTCGTCCCTGTTCTTGACCGCGATTCTGGCCGGGGAAGGAGACCGGCAGTTGGGAGTCAGCGCGTATCAAGTGACGGAGATCAACCAGGCCGAGATCAACCGTTTTGATTTGGCGCAGTTCCAGGCCGTGTTTCTGCTCAATCCCGAGCCGATTTCGGAGGTGTTGTGGGCGAAGCTGAAGCACTACGTGAGCGGAGGCGGAAGCTTGGCATTGTTCTTGGGCCATCATGCACTCGAACAGGGCGAAGCCCATCCAGATTTTCGCAGTGAAGCCGCGCGAGAGTTGATCGGCGGCGCGTTCACATTTCCCTGGCGTCGCCCCGACGGCGATCTGATAATCAGCATGGCATCGTTGGCGCATCCAATACTGGCGGCGTTTCGCGACGCGCCCGACAATGTTCCCTGGAACCGATTCCCGGTTTACTATCATTGGGGGCTCGATCTGGAATCACCCCCGAAATATCCGACGGACATCGTTTTGCGCTACAGCAATCGCCAAGTCGCGGTCATCGAACGCCTGATCGGGCAGGGGCGAGTCGTGACCATGACGACCCCAATTTCCGAACCCGAGCGCCCGGCGGATCGGGAAAAATGGAACGATCTATTTACGGGAATGCCGGTCCCAGCTTTTTTGCTGGTTAGTCATCTGGCGCAGTATTTGGTGCAATTCGAGAGCGACACCTTGAATATCGAATCGGGTCAACTGGCGGTACTGCGCAATGATCCGCGCGTGCATCCGGAAACCTACGCCCTGTTTTCTCCTCGGTTGGGCCAAATGCCGACGAGCATCACGGCGAACGAGGGCCAACTGCGTTATCGGTTTACGGAGACACCAGGACACTATCGAATCAAGGGAAGCCGCGAAGGCCCCGTGTTGCGCGGTTTCAGCGTCAATCTGCCGCCTGCCGCGACGGATTTAACACGCCTTCGTCCCGCGGAACTGGACGAATGGCTGGGGGCTGGTCAGTATCAATTAGCCCGCGATCAAGTGGAAATTCAGCGCCAACAAGGGACCACACGTCGCGGGCGAGAGTTTTACCCTCTGCTTCTCCTGATGTTGGCGGTGCTGATCGGGATAGAGTACGTATTCGCCAATCGCTTCTACGCGGTGCGATAATATCCGGGGCTTGTTCGCCATGAGTCGCATGTGGGAACTGGGCGCAAAGGAAACGCCAGCCGGAGGCCATGTAGTATCCATCCGACTGGCGTGGTCGTTATTCAATCAATTGACAACGAACGATCAGCGGGTTTTTCTAGCCGCCTCAAACTCTGCGTAGGTGATGACCCCGTCGCCGTTCAAGTCATATTGCCGGAACTGGCCGAGAACGTCGTCACTCCACTCCAAGGCAAATTCGTGCATTTGAATTTGGCCATCGCCATTGGCGTCCCGTTCGAAGAACGAAAACTGCGTTTGCGACGCGCCGCGTGGCGCTTCATTCGAACTGGGCGGGCCGCTGGACGTCGTGGATCGATTCCGAAAACTGCTGCGCCCCGAGGGCCGCTCTTCGTTGGCGTTGTCCGTGCGCGAAGCAGGCCGCGCCTCTTCTGAACTAGCGGGTGCCGCTGCCGGCGAGTCTCCCGTGCGGACAAACTCGATGTACTCGTCCAGAGTCACGACGCCGTCGTTGTCCAAATCCGTGGGTGGTCGCGTCATTTTCTTCAATTCCTCGCGGTCCAACTGGCCATCGCCATTGGTATCGTACCGTTTCAACATGCCTTCGACATAACTGCGGTACCTACCCAGATCGTCGCCACCGCGGCGATCCGACGAGGACGTATTTTCGCTGGGACCGCGGGCCGCGTCTGACGATTCGCCTCGTTCTGGGCGTCGTCCATTGTCGTCGCGCCGCTGGCCATCGTTGTTCCGTTCATTGTTGCGGTCACTGCCGCGGGCGCCGCTATTTTGCTCGCTGTTGTTAGCGACCCGTTCGCGCGTCAGAAATCGCTCGGCGATCTCATTGATCGTTAAGGCGCCGTCACCGTTCAAGTCGGCCTCGGCTGCCGATGGTGAACTCCAGCGGACACGGCTCATTTCTTCACCATCAATGATGCCGTTGCCATTGCTGTCATACCGCGCCAACGCTTGTTGGACCATCTCTTGTATCGATTGGCTATATTGGCTCATGCTGGCCGGAGCACCGCCGACCATCGTAATGTCAGCGCCAAACCCCGGAGGCAATTGCGGTGCGGGGGTATCGACGCCAAATCCGGGAACTTTGCGTTCGATCTGTCGTGTCGCCGGTGGCGATTGCGCCGGAGTGGAGGCGCCTTCCCGTTCCTCACGCTGTGATTGAATCTGTTGCGCGATTTTGTCGAGAGGATAGTTTTGAGTCGGATCCAAACCCATCCGCTCCAGCATCCCGCGAGTGCGGTCGCTCATTTCGCTTTGTTCCAAAACGCCATTGCCATTAGCATCCAGCCGGCGCAGAAAGGATGCGGGATCAAAATCTCCCCGCCCTTCGCCGCGTCCTTCGCCGCGTCCCCCCATACCCGGAGGACCGTTCCGGTCCTGGCCTTGACCGCCACGGTCGAATCGTTGCGCGTCAGCCTGCGCCGCCATCAAAGCGACGCAGCAAATAGCGGCAATAACGGAAGTCCAATACTTCTGGCGGTTCATGGTTGAAATCCTGAATTGACTACGCGGAACTGGCACCCCGATGAATTCCACTTACCTTTTAACACAAAACCACGCAAAAAGTTTCTGTTTTCCACGAATACTGGGCAAAAAACGCACATATTCGGCTTCAAGAAGCCGCGTTTAATCCAGCGGGCACCCTCGCGCAAAGTTCCACGAGGCCGATAGTCATTTTGCCGAGTTTGCCCAAACGGCAGCGTTCTTGTCGTCTGCTGGGGTGGCGAATACAACTAGCATGTTCGCGACGCGCGCGTAACGCCGAAATAGGCGCAGTATTGGACGGACGGGGCAGCGGTCCCGCCCTCCCCTCAATTCATCGGCAAAATCGAGGTACCGGGAAAACACCCCGGCCAGCAAATATGGCAATTGTCAAACCGATCGAGCGGACCAATGTCGCTCCGTTATTAGAACAGGCGTTGACCAGCGGCGACGGAATCCTGAAACTCGCCCCGACGTGGGTTCCTCGCAGTTTCTTGCATCCGGGGCGCCGGCTGCGGTTGCACCCTAACGATTATTATGCGTTGGGAGTTGACCGCGGCGGAATTGACGAACGCTGGTTTGCCAGCACCACGGATGCGGCCAACGAACCCACTCAGGCCTACATCCAGTTCAACGTTACAGCCGGGTCGTCCTATACGATTGACGACATCCGCTTTGCCGCTGCGCACGAGATCGATTAC
>JACTND010000252.1 GCA_014584305.1 Planctomycetota bacterium
CCTGTTCGTGAGAGGAGAAATGCGCCTGCGCCGCAACGAGTTTGTGGTCGGCGTGGTCGGCGACTTGGTGGCCCGCAAAGGGCAATACGACGCGATTCGAGCCCTGTCAGAAATTGTGCCGCGGATTCCTCAAGTCCGCTTGGTTTTCGTCGGCCGTTTTCATCGGCGCGAACGGTACGTTCAACGCATTCGGCGCTACCAAATGAAACACGATTTGTTGCGACGCGTCAAATGGCTGGGGATCCGCCCCAACATCCAGGACCATCTGCGCGGTTTCGACGTTTGTTTGGTACCCAGTCGCGAAGAGCCAATGGGCATGGTCGCGGCCGAAGCACAAGCTGCTGGCACTCCAGTGGTGGCCACGCGCGTGGGAGGCCTGCCGGAAATCGTAGTTCACGAACAAACAGGTTTGCTGGTTCCTCCAGGTGATGTGCGAGCAATGGCCGATGCAGTGATACGGCTACATGACGACCGTGCTCTGGCGGATCGATTGGCGGCGCAAGCTCGGCAATCGGTCCAAGAGATGTTTTCTGTCGAGAAGCTGACCAACAGCGTTGTCGATATTTATCGGCACGTCATTGCGGCGAGAATCCAACGGCGCGTGGGCTAGCTGTGACTGCGCTCAATGCCACAATTGGCGATCCAATTGCCGATAGTTGATCGCTTCTTGGAGGTGCTCGACGCGAATATCAGGCGAACTGTCCAAATCGGCAATCGTCCGCGCCACGCGAAGAACTTTATCATGGGCGCGCGCGGACAGCCCCAGTTCGTTAACGCTGGCCTTCATCACGGTCACACAATCCTGGTCGAGTTTGCAGAACTGGCGGATCATGCGGCTGGACATCTGCGCATTATACAAAATACGCGCATGACGGAATCGCTCCGCCTGCGCGCGGCGCGCCACCTCGACGTGACCGCGAATCGTTGCACTCGACGTGCCGGGAATGTTCGAAGACAGTTCTTCATATCCCGCTGCAGGAACTTCGATGTGAATGTCGATGCGGTCGAGCAAAGGGCCGCTGATCTTACTCATATATTTCTCGATTTGTGGCACCGTGCAATTGCAGTTGCGGCGCGGATCGGTGCGGTAGCCGCAAGGGCACGGGTTGAGCGCTGCCACCAACATAAAATCGGCGGGAAATGTCGTGGAATTCAACGCCCGGCTGATGGTAACAACGCGGTCTTCCAGGGGTTGACGCAAGACTTCGAGCGTGCGGCGATTGAACTCCGGCAATTCGTCCAGAAACAAGACTCCATTGTGTGCCATGCTGATCTCGCCAGGCGTGGGCGTGCTGCCTCCCCCCACCAAGCCGGCTTCGCTGATCGTATGGTGCGGTGAACGAAAGGGGCGCCGGGCCATTAACGGTTGGCCTGGAGGCAAGCGTCCGACGGCCGAATAAATCCTTGTCGTCTCGATGGATTCTTGCGGAGTCAACGTCGGCAAAATCGTCGGAATGCGTTTTGCCAGCATCGTTTTGCCACTTCCCGGAGGACCGAGAAACAGAATGTTGTGGGCTCCAGCAGCGGCGATGGTGACAGCCCGTTTTGCCAACTCTTGACCGCGCACATCCGAAAAATCCTCGTCGTAGCGGGCCAGTTCGCCAAAAATCTCTTCAATTCGCGGTGGCACCGGATCGATTTCAATTTGTTCAGTAAAAAACCCGATTGCCTGAGCGAGTGAATCGATCGGAATGACTTCAACCTCGCGCACCACGGCCGCTTCGCAGGCATTTTCCCGCGGAACTAACATCCCGCGCAGCCCTTCGCGCGCCGCCCGAATCGCCATCGATAACACGCCGCGTGCGGGGCGGACTTGCCCTTCCAAGGCCAATTCGCCGACAACCGCGAACTCATGGAATCGCTCGGATTCGATCTGGCCGGTCGCCGCCAGGATTCCCAAACTAATTGGCAAATCGAACGACGAGGCCTGTTTCGGCAACTCGGCGGGTGCCAAGTTGATAACCACCCGATCGGGCGGTCGCTCGAATCCCGAGTTGACCAATGCGCGACTGACGCGGTGTGTGCTTTCGCGCACCGCCGCTTCCGGCAATCCGACCAGGATCGTTTTGGGCATGGCGGCCGCCGACACGTCGACTTCCACTTCCACTGGTTCGGCGTCTATACCCACTAATGAAAAGGTGCGCAATTTGGCTAACATCGCGCTGCGCTCCACGAACTTACGAATATACTTGGCTCAGGTGTTGTACGATCTGTGCCATTCGCTCTCGGGCCGACGCCGGAGCGATGATCTCGGCCTCCTTTCCGAGCTGCAACACGCGCGGAATGATATCCATTTCGTGCGCGGCTTGCACGGACAACTCGACACTGCCATCTTTGAGCGACTTGATTTGCTGTTCCGGATGCCAAGGGTCTTCTTGAATCCAGCGCGCGGCTTGTGGGCTGACTCGAATCCGGTAGTTTTGTGGTTGGCGGCCAAGGAAAATCCCCATTCCCTTAAGAAAATCTTGGATCATCCGCTCCTCCGGAAACTCAAAACGCTCATCAGTCATGTCGGCGCGCTCGAACCGATCGAGTTTCCAACTGCGCACGCGCGTTTCCAAGTTCACATCTTCACACGCCGCCGCAATGATGTACAAACTCGATTGAAACAACGCAATGGTGTAGGGTTCAATCATCCTCTTTTTGGGAGGACTGCCGATGCTGTGGTACACGATGTCCACGCGGCGATGTTCCAAAATGGCACGATTCAACGTCTTGAGGATGCCGTGTTGCCGCTCATAGTTTTTGGTGGGCACCCCCAACACGCGCAACGTGCGGCGGAACTTGCGATAGTGGTCGAGAACGGGTTCGGGCAGTTCTTCGCGAATCTTATTCCAAAACGATTCGATACCGATCCAAAACGGCGTGCCCGCCAACGGAAATAACAAATCCCGCCCCAACGACAAAGCAATTAACTCGGTGGCAGATGCGCTAATGCGGTGCGTTTGACGGTAACGCGGACCCAATTTCCACACTTTGCCACGCTGGGATTCGTGCGCGTCAACGTCGATGCCCGCAGCTTGTAATGCCTCCAAATCACGACGCACAGTCCGTGTATGCACCGACATCAATCCCAGTTCGTCGATCAAGTCATCGCGCAATTCCTCAAGCGTCTTGCCGTACCGCACGCGCTCGAGAATCTGCAGGATCTTGTGTTGCCGAATTAGTTGCTCGTTTCGTGCCATCGATATTCGTGCGGTCCGTTGTTGCGGGACAGGACATCTCGAATGGACCTGATTATGCCGCGCGAGAGCGTGTTGGCCAAGTTGCGACAATTCCAATCAAAGTGAACCATCAATGATCATCCGCCGCCAAGATTGCCAGAATGGAAACAAGGACTTGGGTTCGCCCCGTTCGGTAAACAGCCCACCACCAGGATACCTTGGATCGTCGCCATCGTTACGTTGCGTCCAGCAGATTCCCGCCACTGCCGGACGTGCCGCAACCAGCGGGATAGCAACTTCCAACAATTGCGATAATTGCTTATCCGACAGCGATCCCCGTGCCCCTGCCCGAACCTCATCAAGCAGTATCTCCGGCTGTGGACGACCATTCGGCGCACAGATGTTCAGGACCAGCGGCAACCCCAACTGGGCCCACACATCGACGAGATCCAACCATTGCAATGGATCGCGCGGCAAACTACCATCAGGCCAATAGTCCAGGTTCACATCTAATCCCAGCGTGCTGATATTCAAACCTCGCCTCAATAGCGCGTCGGCGATTGCCAAAGGGCTATTTCCTCCTACGGACCAAGCCAACCGTTCCGCCCAAGGTGCATCCAGGCTAACCATCGTTTCCGACCCTGGACAAATGTCTTCCATCAACTCCATTAGATCGATCGTCAACTGCAGTTGTTGTGGGTAACTCAACCATCGATGACCCGTGCCATTCAATCCTGAGATGACGTGCACCATTTGAACACAATGGGGAAGCGGCTGCAGAGTTTCTCGAACTTGATTCACAATTGTCGTTCGGCGTTCCTCGAACGTTTTTAATTCTCGAAGCGGTTGAGCCAGACCATCCTTGCTGGCGTCCACTAACGGTCCCACCAAGATGGGCGGTTGCGTCCCGCCACTTGGTTCCCGCGGCGCCCCAGCTATATCCCAAGAGGTCGCGATGAAGGGCCAATCCGTCCGCGAGGCGTCACCGCGAACAGACATCACGACACGAGGCAAGTTCGGTTGTTCGTTGCGGATTGGCAAGACACGTTGCACAAACGTGCGACTCGCGCGATCCATCGCGTGCAGTGCACAACTTAGCGCCCGTTGGGCGTGGACGTCATTGTCGCTGTTCCCAATGATTGCGGCAGACAAGGCACTCGTCGCTTCGGCAATGCAGTCAAGCGTATCCGTAGTTAAACTCAGCCCTCCCTCCTGCCACAAAGAAACCTGATTGCGCAATCGATTCAATGTGCCCCGCGCCAACTCGTTAAGTAACAAATAGGGTTGGCTTTGCGGCCGCAAGGTACCCGAGATCAACAGCGTTTCACCTCGTCCATCCACTGGCCAACTAATCGCGATCCGTCCCGATTCGGCACGATTGGTTTGTACGATCCAACGACGACCTTCGCGCACGATCTTGCTCGGAATCGGTGCTCCGTCGAACCCAACAATATGGAGCGTGCTGGCCATCCGCCTACTTGGTGGGCAACCGGCCGGCAAGTCAATCGCGAATTGGCCGGGTGGTTCCATGAATTTTCAACGTCAGACAGCTTGGACGGGATTCGTTTTTTGTTACATTCCACGTAGGCGAGGCGCGTCGAGCCTCGATGAAGGCCATGATGTAGCCTTACCGTTTGGATTTCATTGTATAAAGCAATAGGGCGCTGAGGCAAATACCGCGAACACGCAAGTCACGATTCCAGGAAACTATGTGTTTGGGATACGTACGTCACTAGTGTACCGGGATAAACCTGTTGCGGACAATTGCCACACCGAAAACGATGGGGAGTTGACCTTGTCGATTGTCAAGAGCCACTCAGGCAAAGTCCGCGATATCTACGACTTCGGGGATCGGCTGTTGCTGGTCGCGTCCGACCGCATTAGCGCCTTTGATTGGATCCTGCCCACGCAGATTCCGGACAAAGGGCGCATCTTGACGCAGATGAGCTTATTTTGGTTCGAAATGCTGGGTGTCCCCAATCATCTCCTCACGGCGGACATCGATCAAATAGACCTGCCGCCGGATCTCGACGCGGATCAGTTGCGCGGACGCTCGATGCTTGTTCGTCGCTGCCGCGTGGTTCCAGTAGAATGCGTCGTCCGTGGTTACTTAGTTGGCTCAGGCTGGAGAGATTATCAACGCACGGGACAAGTTTGCGGGCATCGTTTGCCGGCCGGGCTCTTGAATTGCAGTCAGTTTCCTGAACCGATATTTACGCCAGCCACAAAGGCCTCGTCTGGACACGACGAGAACATAGCTTACAGCCAGATGTGTGACATTATCGGCCCGGCCGTTGCGGCCGAACTCCGGGACCGGAGCCTCGCAATCTACTCCCGCGCTGCCACGCATGCGCGGCAACGGGGCATCATTTTGGCGGACACGAAATTTGAGTTCGGCTGGGATGGAGATCAATTGTTGTTGATCGACGAAGTCTTGACGCCGGATAGCTCGCGGTTCTGGCCTGCCGATCAGTATCAACCGGGAAGAAATCAAGTCTCGTTTGACAAACAATTTGTGCGCGAGTACTTGGAAACAACAACTTGGGACAAGAACAGCCCGCCTCCACCATTGCCCGAACGAGTGGTTGTCGAAACTCGGCGCAAGTACATCGATGCGTACGAGCGCCTCACCGGCCGGCGTTTTGACGGATAGTCCAATGTGCGGCAGATTTACTTTGCGGACGACCGTCGAGAATTTGGCAAAACACTTTTTTGACGTCTTGCCAATCGCCGCTTGGCCACCGATCACTCCGCGCCACAACATTGCACCTACCCAAATGGTGGTGGCCGTCCGCTGGTTGCCCGATCACCCCTCAGCTGAAGCGGTATCGTTGCGTTGGGGCCTGATACCCCATTGGGCCAAGGACGCCAAGGCCGCTGCCCGCCTGATCAACGCGCGGGGAGAAACTGTGGCCGAGAAACCCTCTTTTCGCGCGGCGTTTGCCCGTCGCCGATGCTTGATCCCGGCGGATGGCTTCTACGAATGGCGAACGGTTGGTAAACAGAAAATCCCTGTACATATTCGGCGCGAAGACGACCTTCCTTTTTGTTTCGCCGGCCTATGGGAACGCTGGCAAAGCCCGGAAGGTCCCTTGGAGTCCACCACGATTATCACCACGGAGGCCAACGAGGTCCTCCGCCCGCTCCACGACCGGATGCCACTCATCTTAGAACCCGCCGAATACCTCCTGTGGTTGCGCGGCACCGATGCGGCCCCGGCCAGCACTTCCGGACTCCAATCGTTAATCACCGTCCGCAACCAACCTCCCTTAATCCTGATCTAACAATATGTGCCACCCACCTATTCTTGCTCCACCCTCCAATTTCTGCTATACTCCGTCCATTCCAATAGGAGGCATAACCATGGGACGGCCGAAACGGG
>JACTND010000189.1 GCA_014584305.1 Planctomycetota bacterium
AGCATGTACATTCCCGGCTCGCGGCGCATGGCCAACGAACCGCCTTCGGAGGGCGCTAACCTGCGCGGTTCACTCTGCAGCACGGCGCGAATCGTCACCGTTTGCCGTTCATCGCCGACCAAAAAGCCGATTTCATCCCCGCGGTACCAATGCCAATGGGCGTGGTGCCGTGCGAAGCCGCCGGCAGCGAACGCCGCCAGCACCGTGATCCAACAGACGATGCTCGATGATCGAGAGAAGGTCAGCGCCAAACGGACTGCACCCGCGCCCAAGGCCACGGTCAGCGCGATAGTCAGCGCCCACGGTGACCAAGTCGTAAAGCAATAGGCATCCAGCAGAATACCGGCCACCGCCGCTGCGAAGACGGCGATCAATTGATGGCAAGACATTTCCCGCGCGGCATGGTGATACCATTCCGCTCCGCGCTTGCGCAGCCATCCCCGCAATGTGAAGCTTATCTGGGAATAGTGCCCCATCAGATCCTCGGAGATCAGGGCTGACCTGTTGGATGATGCCGACCATGATAACACGCCAGGACTGATTGGAAAACTCAGCGATTCACGTTATCCTAGGTGCTGCGCTGCGGCACGTGAACATCGAACTCGAAAGGTGGTGAACCGATGAGTATTATGCAAGCACAGAGAATTGTAGTCCCGGTGGACTTTTCCGACATCTCCTTCGACGCCGTTGAGCGCGCACTGGAGATCGCCGGTGGCGACGCCAAACGCATCTCCATCATTCACGTTTTGGCCGACTTGTCGGTGAACGAACCGGGCGCGATTTGGGGCGAGATCAACAACGAGAAGCGGTCGCGCAATGTCAAGGAAAACCTGCGGCAGAAACTCACCGGCGATCGCTACCAGGGTTTACAGATTGAAGTTGAGTTCGGCGATGCCGGGCACCGGATTGCCGAATTCGCGACGAGCATTGGGGCGGATTTGATCGTGATGCCCTCGCATGGTCGGACGGGCTTGAGTCGTGTCTTGATCGGCTCGGTGGCGCAGCGCGTCGTGCAACTCGCGCATTGCCCTGTTTTGGTACTGCGATCCTAATGCTGTCGGGCACGTGTTTTAGCGAAGACTAGCCAAACGCGTGGGACATTACCTTTCCGGCGAGTCCGGCACGCTGCTGTCGGGGGCGGGGAACAACTTCTTCGGCGCACGCTGGAAGAACTAGGAGATTTCGCCGACCAACAACGAATCATGCAGGTCGCTGGTGGCCTCGCTGTCGAGAACCATTACCAGGCGCTCGCCGGAACGCATACCGCCTTGTTCCCGCGCCCATTCCATTACGCGATCGGGAATCCGCTGGTAATCGCGCAGTCCCGCCACCACGATAGGGACTATTCCCCAATACAAGGCCATTCGCTGGGCCATTCGTTGTTCATCGGTCAGGCAAACGGTAGGTATAAAGTCGCGTTGTTTCGATTTGACCAGTGCCTGCCGCGATTCGGCACTGGCGATCACAACCAGTTTGGCTTTCGTCCGCCGCGCGATGTGTGCGGCACTGAACATCATGGCTTCCATGACCGGCCAAGTGCTCTGTTCGTCTTGATGGCCGGCGCGACTGCTGCCGCGATGGACGAGGAAACTTTCCGTCTCGCCCATGATCTTCTTCATCATGCGGACGGCATCCAACGGAAACTGGCCGACGGCCGTCTCGCCCGACAACATACAGGCATCCGCGCCATCGAGGATGGCATTGGCTACGTCGCTGACCTCCGCGCGAGTCGGCAACTTGCTATGGTGCATGCTCTCCAGCATTTGCGTGGCCACGATCACGGGCTTGCCGAACTGGCGGCAGGTGCGAATGATCCGTTTCTGAGCCAGCGGCGTCTTCTCAATGGGAATCTCCAAACCCAAATCACCGCGCGCCACCATTACAGCATCGGCGGCCGAAATGATGGCATCCAAATTGTCGAGCGCTTCCCGCTTCTCGATCTTGGCGACGATCTGCGCGGTGGAGTTTTCCAGATTCAAGAGCTGACGGAGTTCTTGAATCTCGCCGGCGTTCCGGACAAAACTGAGGCTGACGTAATCGGCGCCAGCCTGGGCTGCCCATCGCGCGTGTTGGCGATCGACGTCTCCCAAGGCCGGAATGCTCAATGTCGTCGAAGGGAGACTGATCCCCTGTCGCGAACGGACCGTACCGCCATCGACAACGCGGCAAACGGCGCGGTCGTTGGTCAAGGCAGTGACCACCAGCCGCGCACCACCATCGCCCAGCACGACCTCGTGTCCGGGCTGTATTTCATCCAACAAGACGGGAAGATTCGAGGTGAGTTCATTATCGGCCTGCGGCTGATCGCCGCGCACCAAAAACACCTCTCCACCGATTTCCAATTCGATCGCGTCATTGCGCACGGAGCCCAGTCGAATTTTGGGGCCCGCCAGATCGACCAGAATGCCGACCGCTCGATCCTCGCGGCGACTCGCCTCGCGGATCCGCTGTACCGTCTCGTCATGGCGAGCGATATCACCGTGGGCCATATTCAAACGAAACACATCGACACCGCCTTGAATCAAGCGGGCGATCATATCGGGATGATTGGTCGCCGGCCCGAGGGTCGCGACCAGCTTGGTGCGCGGCGCCGTCATCCACCTCCCGGCGTGTTCTACGACCGGTTGAACGATTCCCGTTGGGGCGACGGACGCATTATTCATGGTTCTTCATTTACGGTAACCGCATCGTGCTCAAGCTCGGTGGGGAGCTGTTTAACGCCTCAACCGATTTCATCTCGGTTGAGCGAATCGTTATCTACCAAAAACACTATACAACCGCGCGGCAAACCCCAACACCATCCACTCAAGTTTACCTATGCTTAACGAAGGAATGAGTCACATTCGTTTAATATTCAATCATTGCTTCCACCGAGCAAGCTCGGCGGGGAGCTTTTATGGGTTGTACGTCAATTAACCAGGCACCTCGAATTTCTGCTCCTTTACGGTAGCGGATCGCCCTTATAGGCAGCTGCTGTACCTTGTCCCCGGTAGCTCGGTGGTGCAAAGCAATGTTTCGAGATGCCGGGGCGGATTCCCTCGTCAGCCGCCTTCGGCCCATTGCCAAACGCGCAAAAAAAAGACTCAACGGCTGGCTGAGTCCTCGACTGGTTTGCAGTCTCGATGTCTGGTGGCGCGTCGTAAGAACGTGCGCTCGGACGCCAGGTTTATTGTTGAGTCTTGTTTCTTGCCGCGGTTCGTTAGCCGCTACGGTTAGTTATCGTAAGCCGAGTGGGGTGAAATCCACCGGGCGCCCTGGCGCGCGGATAGTGCAGAACAGAATGGAATGCCGGAGACGTGAACCTAGTCCCCCGATTTGTTCAGCATTGGTTCTTGGTGGCACTGTTAGCGGCGCTGACGATCGGATTCGTCGGCGCGTCGGCGTGGCCAGCGCTGCTCGATTATCCCGCGCTAAGCCGAGTGGCTGTGGCGGTAACCATGTTCGCGATGGCTTTTCCGATTCCGTTTGAGTCTATTCGACGCAGTGTGATTCACCCTGGGCCATCATTGTGGGCGATCGCCATTTGCGTTGGCATTTTTCCCTTGGTCGCTTGGGTTGTCGCCCAAATGTTCCCAGCGGAATTGGCAGCCGGGATCATTGTCTTGGGCGCCACGCCGACGACTCTGGCTTCGGCCGCCGTATGGACCCGGCGGGCCGGCGGCAACGACGTCATTTGTTTGATCGCGACCATCGCCACCAATGGGATGTGCTTCGTGATTACGCCGCTCTGGGTTTATGGTTTGATTGGTGGAGATATCAGTCCGGAGCAATTGACCGGGACGGTGGTGTTGCTACTTTGGGCCGTGATGGTGCCAATCGCCATCGCGCAGTTGTTGCGCGCCCTGCCTCGCGCGGCGAATTGGGCGACCCGGCACAAAATAGGATTGGGCGTCGTCGCCCAGTTTGGGATCCTGTGGGTGGTGTTTTTGGGAGCGATCCAGGCGGGGCTGCGCATCGGGCAATCCGAGAGTCCGTTGGGGTGGGGTGTCTGGGGAGGGTTATTCGTCGGCTTGTCCGCGCTGCACCTGGCGATCTGGTGGTTCGCCTTTCAATCCAGTACCTGGTTGGGTTTCCAACGCCCCGACCGAATCGCCATCGGGTTTGCCTCTAGTCAGAAAACATTGATGGTGGGGTTAGCCGTGGCACTGCAGTTGGGATTTAGTGTTGTACCGCTGGTTCTGTACCATATTCTTCAGTTGTTAATCGACACGCTGATCGTCGGGGGATTGCGAAAGCAGGAAGTGTAAACCATGATCTTGGCTGCGGTGCATGGCTAAAGTTGTGGCCCCTATCCCAACGCCGGGCCGCGCAGCATCGACTCGATAATTGGCGGTCTCAGGATGCATTTTTCTAAGATATACTCGCGGTGATCGAATACGGTCCTTTTCTGACGCCATGCAATCGACAAACCTTATTTTGCTGCGCGAGGTAACCAAGCAGTACCGCAAGGTAACGGCGTTGGACCGTGTCGATCTGGATATCGGCCCCGGAATCACGGGGTTGCTGGGGCCCAACGGCGCTGGAAAAAGTACCCTGATCAAGATTCTGTTGGGGTTGGTCCGGCCGACGCGCGGTACGGCGTCGATTTTGGGAATGGACCTGCGGAAAGAGGGGCGGGCTGTCCGCCAAGTGGTCGGTTATGTCCCCGAGGACGATTGTTACATTCCAGGACTGACGGGCGTGGAAGTCGTTCGCTTCGCGGCGTCCTTGTCGGGGATTCCAGCGGTGGAAGGCCTGCGCCGCGCCCATGAGATTCTCGATTATTGCGGGATGAAACAAGAGCGCTACCGGACCATTGAAACCTATTCGACGGGGATGCGGCAGAAGATCAAGTTCGCCGCCGCATTGGTCCACGATCCCCAATTGTTGATTCTGGACGAGCCGACTTCGGGGCTGGATCCCGAGGAGCGCGAGGCGCTATTGGCTCGCGTCCGGCATCTGGTCTCAACCGCCAACAAATCCGTGTTGATCTCGACCCACATTTTGCCGGACGTTCAAACGACGTGTCAGCACGTCATCATTTTAGCGAAAGGACAAGTGCGGTTGAGTCAGAGTATTGACGAGTTGAATCGACCCGCTTCGGGAATGTTGACGTTAAATGTTCTGGGAGGCAGTGAGACATTTGCGCAGGAACTGCGGGCTGCCAACATCGCGCATCAGGTAACCGAGACTGGGGAAATTCGTTTGACCGAGAATGGCGCCGCAGTCCGGGAACGCATTTGGCAGATCGCCCGGGCGCAGCGACTGCCAATCGAAGCCTTGCGGCCAGCGAAGAACTCGTTGGAACAAGTGTTTTTGTCCGCCGTCCAGGAGACGACTCGTGCCGATTCATGATGTCGGTTATCGCGGCTGGCGCGGTTCGATGGTGCCCAACTGGCTCCGCTGGTGGACGATCGGCGAAACCGGTTGTCAATTGGTCCTCCGTTCAGCCTGGGTGCGGAGGCTGGTGCTGTTGGCCTGGTTGCCGATTATGTATTGGGGTGCCGGGTTCTTCTTTGCGGACCGTATGATCACCTCGTTGGCATCGGGTGGCTTCCGAGACCAGACGGACTGGTTTCCGTTGCCGCCGGAGGGGATTGCGAATGTGGATGAGCGCGCTTTGCAGATACTCGATGAACAGCGGCAGCGCGCAGCGCAGATCACCACGCGCGAGTTGGTGCGCAATTCGGAAATGATTTCGGGGCTCCCCAAAATCGATTTGCTGGTGCAGGCCCTGGAGGACGGGGATCGGTCCAATGCACGGCACGTCTTTTGGAGTTGGCTATTGATGACGTTTGTGCGTTATCCGCAGTCGCTGATCGTGGTGTTCCTATTAGGTTTTATTGTCCCGCCGTTGATTGCGCGCGACATGCGTTCGCGGGCGTTGCTGTTGTATTTCTCGCGGCCGATTGGCCGCCGCGAATACCTATTGGGCAAGCTGATGGTGCCCGCGGTGTTTCTGGCCTTCGTCACGATGCTCCCCGCGTTGGCGCTGTACGCTTGGGGATTGTGCTTGGCACCGGACTTGACCGCGTTGGTGGACACCTGGGATTTGCCGCTGCGGATTATCGCCGCCGGTGTGGTGTTGATCGTGCCGACGGCGCTGTTGGGATTGATGTTGTCCTCGTTTACGCAAGAAAGTCGCCTGGCGAATTTCGCGTGGTTTGCCGTGTGGGCGTTAGGGATTGCCGCTTGGTTTGCCATCGTGTTGTCGCGGGCTTCGTACTTGTCCTCGGTGCCGGGCTGGGACGGCAATATTTTTGAGGACGCCGTGGTCAAAAGCTGGGCTCCGGTTTCCCTCTACCTCAGCTTGGGTGAAGTCCAAAGTTGGGTATTTGGATTTGAGTCCTTTGGCAAAATCTGGGCGAGTTTTGTCAGCTTGTTGGTCGTGTCCCTCGTTTCCCTCGGTTTGCTGTACCGCAACATCTCGCGCACGGCGCACGGGCCTTAAAACAGAGGAACTGGAAAGCGCACGCACGTATGGCACATCCGCTGATCGAATTGGAACGCGTCACCAAGCTGTATAAGACGGTGATCGGCGTGAACGACATCACGCTGACATTAGAGCCGGGCTTTTACGGATTACTGGGCCCCAACGGATCGGGCAAGACGACGTTGATCAATTTGATTATCGGTCAATTGCGTCCAACTTTGGGTTGCGTGCGCTTGTTTGGCGTCGAACCCTGGGCGCGCGATTACTTGTTGCGCGAGGTAGGGTTGTGTCCGGCCAGTGAAATTCATCTGCCGCGCGTCTCCGCGTTTACGTGGATCACTTACTTGCTGAAGTTGATGGGTTTTTCCGGAAAAGAATCGCGGCACCGCGCGGAACAGGCGCTGCACATGGTCAAAATGGAGCAGGCCATGCATCGTCCGGTCCAGGAGTATTCCTTGGGGATGCGGCAACGGACGAAGTTGGCTCAAGCCGTGGCCCATGATCCGCAATTGTTGATTTTGGACGAACCGTTTAATGGATTGGATCCCGTCGGCCGCCATGACATGTTGCACATGTTGGAGCAATGGCGGGCCCGCGGTCGCAGCTTGATTTTCGCCAGCCATTTGTTGCACGAGGTGGAGGCAATTCGCCCGTCGTTCCTATTGATTTCGGGGGGGCGGTTGCTGGCATCTGGACCACCACAGGAAGTCCGCCGCATTCTGGCCGAGTCTCCCAACGTCGTTCGGATTCGCTGCGCGGACGCGCGCCCGCTGGCGGCCGTTTTGGTCGAGCAAGGGCAAGCGACATCGATCAAGTTGAGCGCCGACCACCAGTGTGTTGAAATTCAGACGCGCATGGCGGCCGAGTTATACGAACGGCTGCCGGAGTTGGCACACCGCACGGGCACGCTGGTGGAGGAGATTCACTCGACCGACGATTCACTGAAAGATCTGTTCACCACGCTCATGCGCCGACACCGAGGTGAAGTATGAAAACAACGAAACGCATCATGTGCAGACGCTGGTTCAGACTCCCGCCATTCGCCGCTGTCCGACGAGGCGCTCGACCATGATTGCCCTCCGCCGCATTCTGGCCGTCTGTCGATACGAATTGGAGCGGTCCTTAACCCCGCAGCGCATCATGTTGGCTGCGGTGCTGGCCCTGTTTCCACCGGTGATGTTGGGCTTAGTGACGTACTACTCCGAGTTGGCGCGCGAAGGCCAAATCGGTGCCTTTTTTGAGTTTGTCTTGATCTTTCTGGTGGGTATCGTCTGCCTGTTGGCGTTGCTCCTGTGGGCGTCGACCAACGTTTATTCAGAATTGGAGGAGAAGACCTGGATTTACGTGGCCTGCCGCCCTTATGGTCGCGTCGCGATGATCGGCGGCAAATGCCTGGCGGCCGCGCTGAGCGCGTTTGCGGTCTGTTTTACTGCGATTACGTTAAGCGTTGCGATCGGCGCGCGGATGAACGTTTTTGAAGACGCAATTCGCTCGTGGCTGACGCTCTTGGCGATTTTCGGATTGGCCTCACTGACGTATGCCGCGGTCTTTTCCATGATCGGTGCCTTGTTTTATCGCCGCGCGATGGTGTTTTCGGCGGGCTACGTGGTGCTCTTCGAGTTGGTATTTCCGAATTTGCCGGCGCTGATCAGCAAGTTCACGGTCCGGTATCATTTGCAGGAATTGGGTCTGCGCTGGCTGGGGTGGTTCCTCCCACAGGGCGAACAAGCGTACCGAGACGTCTATCCAGCCATCAGCACCTGGATTCATTGGGTGGCATTGACCCTGATCATCGGCCTGTGCCTGACGATCGCTTGTGTGACCGTTGTTTATCGACAATTCCTTACTGCCGACGAAACGTAGGCGCCCTGACTAGTTACACTGAGCCAGTAATGTGGCTGAGGGATATAGGGGCAGTCGATGAATGTTCCATTGGTCTGCTGGCAAATATTCCTGAGCAAGCTCAACCAAGCGGTGGTGATGCGTGAAGAATATGACTTGATGCCGCGCAGCGAATTGACCGAGGACCCGGAGCGCCGCGGCGCTGCGGGCGTCGTCGAATTGAATCAGGATGTCATCGACAATCACCGGGAATGGCGCGCGGTCGCGAAGATAAGACTCCAGCAACGCCAATCGCAAGGCCAGATACAATTGGTCGCGCGTTCCGTCGCTCATGCCCGCCACGCGCACCGTGGGTGGCACCGTGCTACCGGTGCTGTTCGGCGCAGGCATATCCGCGGTACTCGCAGCTTGTCCGGACGACGTTGACGATCCAGCCGCCGAACGTATTCCGACCAAGATTGCGCGGCCCGATTCGTCGAAGTCGGCCTGAAGTCCGGAGAACGAACCCAACGTCAACTCGGCGAATAACGTCCCGGCCCGCGCGAGAACATCTCCTTGGCTCTTCTCGCGGAATCGTTCGATGGCGCGGTGCAGCACGGCGGAGGCCAACCGCAGCCGCACGTACTGTTCGGCATTACTCCGCAAAAATGCCAGCAACTGCTCGGCCGTTTCTTGATGTTCTGCAGCGGCCGCGCTGCCATCCATCCGTTCCAGTTCGTTGCGGTGACGTCCCACCAGTTCGGAAACTTTGCTTTTCTCGGAATCCAGATGAGCAATCGATTCGGAGAGTTGGACGATTTCTGCCGCGACCTCATCCGGTTGATACGCCGTCAACTCAGCGAGGAACGATTCGAGCGGTTCGCCACCGGCCAGATCGGCCAAGTGCTGATCGATGTCTTGCCGCTGTTTTTCGTTGCGCTGACGCGCCACGGACCGCTCCTCGGCTTCGGGCAATTCATCGGGCTGCGCACACCCCGCTTGGTGACAGAGCCCAGCGAGTGCCGATCGCCAGTGGACGATTGCCGCTTGCAATTTTTCGAGCTGAACACCCAAAAGTTGCCTTTGTTGTGTCCACTCGTCGAGTTTGGTTTGCTGCTGCGCTGCCGCTTCCAATCGACGATGCAGCTCAATAACAGCTTGTTCCGTGGGCATGTCGAGTTGCACAGACATCGATTCCAGCACCTGTTGGACCCGTTCCTCGAACAGCCGATTGTCGCGGTCGATCCCTTCGACGCGCCGCTCCAACGCGGCGATCTCTTTGGAAGTCTCTGATATCTCTTGAATGGTTTGCAAGACCGCATGGGCTTGAGCGGGTGGTTCCTCGCCGGTCAAGCCGATCGCCGCTACAGCTTCGGTCCATTCCGCCTGCCAACGCTGGATGCTCTGCTGTGCGTCGGCCAGATCGAGTTCGGCATCAGCAACTTGGTTGTGCACGT
>JACTND010000096.1 GCA_014584305.1 Planctomycetota bacterium
CGCGTTTTCTGAATTCTGTCTCGTGTTCACTGAGAGTTTTTGATTACGCATCAGACAACTGATCGGTTTCCAATGTTCAATTAGGTGGGTGGCACATATCACATTTTGTTATTTGAGGACGTCGATGGCGCGGAGGGGGAGGTGTAGGTTGACGTGGTCGGAGATGGCTGTTCGAGGGCTGGGGTTGATTTCGACGGTTGGAATGCCTTGTCGGACAGCATGGAAAACGGGTTCCACAATATACGGAAAGACGCTGGATGTGCCGATGCTGACCACGAGATCAAATCCATGTTCTATCTCTCGGGACAACGTGTCAATCGCCGCGCGGGGCAACGCTTCACCGAACAACACGACATCCGGGCGGAGGACACCTTGGCATTCGATGCAACGCGGCGGGACCGGACGACCTTGAATGTGTTCGCGCGAGAATCTGCGACGGCAATTGAGACAGGCCATACCGCGCATGTTCCCATGAATCTCAATGACATTTCGAGAACCCGCAGCGGTATGGAATCCATCGATATTCTGTGTCACAACCCAAACGCGCTGTTTGTGCGCTTCTAACTCGGCAATCACTTGATGGGCACGGTTGTAGGTCTTGCTTTCAGCCCCGGCAGCAATTTGCCAGAGGTATTTCCAGGTTATTTCTGGGCGTTGTCGCAACATTTCGCCGGACAACGCCTCCTCGATTGACACACCGTCGTCGGTGTCTTGGGAGTTGTAAAGTCCGCCGATCCCGCGATAGGTCGGTAGTCCCGAATCGGCTGAAATACCTGCTCCGGTAATGAACAGAATACTGTTCGAGGATTGTAGAAGGCCGTTGAAGCGGGTCAAAGCCTCTGGATCAGGTGGAACCGTCATTCTATGTACCCGAAGGAACCGAATCTGCAGGGGCGCTCGGGCACAACAACTAGTCCTCGCGTTTGGCTTCGGAAAACCGCAATAACACGCGTGTGCCCACTGGGGGAATGTTCTTTTTCAACGCCGTGAATAGCAACCATTCATTGTCGGGTGAGCTCTCGATCGGCAAGTCGAGCGCCGCCGTTGAAAAATTGGAAAGACTAATCATCTCTCCGCCATCCGCCAAGTAATACGTCTTCTTGGTCTCCGGATCTTCATAGAGGATGCTGCCGCCGAATACCCAGTCAACGTCTAATGCCCGCTGCGCGCGAGCATTATAGACCATGTCCCGCGCCGAACGTTCGCGCAATTCACTTCCTTCCATCCACAAGACGTCAATGTGGATACGCGGTCCTGACGCTGGGCGGTATTCTGGTTCCCATTGAACGGTCGAGCCAGGTTCCAATCCGATGGTCAAGAGCCCCAAATGGAGTTTTGACGACAGGGCATTGACGGAAACCACGGATTCGTGCTCCTTGGCCCCGCGGACACATCCAAAGAATTCCAAAGCACCGTCCCGAAAGCAAATTTTTCCGCCGAGAAGTACGTGTTTGGATTTCGTATTCACCCAAACTTCTTGCTCGGGATCCAGTCGCGTAAACCCCTCAGGAATAGGTGGCAATTCACTGTTCTGAACGAATTCCTCAAAGTCGTCGGCGTCGGATTGTATGTCGGCCACCGGATCGTCAGGCTTGCTCGGCGGGGATTCCGACGAGTGATCATTCGTGCTTTGGACGTCTTGCAAATCACCCGAAACGCCAAGTCTTGGAATTGGTTGGACGATTGCGTCTTGTTCTTGGATTTCTTGATCGGTCGCGACCGGCACTGCCGGGCCATCGACAACTGAGGAAGGCTGGGCATCGGCCGGTCCGTTGGCAAAGCGTGGTTGGCATCCAACCAAGATGCCGAGGAACGCCGCTACCAACCAAATCCAAGTATGTGGATATCGGAGATTCATAGTGATCCTCGAGGAGCCGTTAGACGCCCATCGCCGACACTGCATCCGGCGTGGAAACTACGTCCAAGTCGATGCGAATCGTCGCGTCACCCACTGTGGCCACCAACGCCGACGGACGTTCGCTATTCCGCCACTCAATTTCCAAGGCCAACGTTTCACTTTTTAAGAATTCGGTATGTCGTTCCACGGCGCTGCGGAGCGAGTTGTCGCTCGTCCACAATAACAAGTGGATGCGATCTGCAAAGTCTAGTTTACGCTGTTTCCGATAATCTTGCACCAATCGTTTGACATCTTGCGCAAGTCCTTCGTCAATTAGCTCCGGCGTCAATTCGGTCGCTAAGATGACTACACAATGCGGACCTTGCGCGGCCGCCCAGCCGGGTTTGGCCACCAATCGGACTTGGATATCTTCCGCTGACAACTCGACTACGTCTGTCGCTAGATCGATACGCACCTTTTGATCGTGTTGCAATTGGTTGAGGAGTTCGGCGGCATCGGCCCGTTGCAGGGCCTCCTTCAGCCGCGGTAGCAATTTGCCAACCTGTGGACCAAGCCGTTTATAGTTCGGTTGCACGGTATAGTTGGCCAAATCACTGGCCCGCGATTGAAAGTCAACGCTTTTTACGTTTAGCTCATCTTGCAAGATATTGCTGTGATCGGCCAACCAGGCGAGGTGTTCCTCGCTATTGAGAACCACAGTCATTCCCGATAGCGGTTGGCGCACTTTCAAACGAGCTTCCACACGTGCGGAGCGCCCCAGAGAGGCGATCTCGCGGAGGAGCCCCATCCGCTCGGTCAATTGATCGTCGCGGAGGGCTGAATCAGATTCGGGGTACGCGCATAAATGCACGCTTTCCGTCGCGCGTTCGCCGAATGGCGCGCGGGCCAGATTCTGCCAAATTGCCTCGGCGGTGAAAGGCACGAACGGTGCCATCATGCGCGCGGTCGTCAGCAAGCATTCATACAAAGTCCAATATGCGTCCAACTTGTCTTGATCGGATTTGTCGGCGCTCCAAAATCGGTCTCGGCTGCGCCGGACGTACCAGTTGCTCAAAGCATCGACAAAACCAGAAAGGGTGGAAGCTGCCACGAAATTATCGTAGGCATCCATCCGCTGCACGACACGGGCCACGGTTTGGTGGAGTTCCGCCAGAATCCAGCGGTCCAATTCGCTGCGGTGCGCCACAGGCCGGTTGCTTTTGCCGCGAGCCAAGGTAGTCGGCGATAAATCCTGGACAGGGCCAGCGACTTCGGTGCCTGGAGCAAATCCGTCGAGATTGGCATAAAGCACGAAGAAACCATACACATTCCACAGGCGCAAGAGGAATTCGGGAATCACATCCTTGATGGCGCGCTCGCTGTAAATCACCGAGTTCCAAGGCGGTTGGGCGGAAAAGAAATACCAACGGAGCGCATCGGCGCCATAGCGATCAAAAATCTCTTGCGGTTCCCGATAGTTCCGCAATTGTTTGGACATCTTCTCGACTTTGCGCTCCATCTTGGAGCCGCAGGCAGGACATGTCGCGGCTTCTTCCAACTGTCTGTGACCGCATTTCACGCAGACATTCGACTCCGCCAACATCAACCCCAGGACGATACAATTCGCAAACGGATGCGGGTACGCGAACGTTCGAGCGGAGGCGGTTTGGCCTTCTCCGAACAACATAGTGCTGATGGCAACCAAGCTATAAAACCACCCGCGCGTCTGATCGATGGCCTCGCTGATGAAAGCCGCTGGAAACTGATCGTCAAAGGCATCGCGCCCTTGGTGCGGATAACCCCATTGGGCAAACGGCATTGCGCCGCTGTCATACCAACAATCGATCACTTCCGGCACACGGCGCATCCGGCCCGCGGGATCGAACGGAGATTGATACGTTATCTCGTCAATGTACGGTTTGTGAACCTTCAAGTCATCCGGCAAATCTGGATGTTGCCGTTTTGCGTTTTCCCACACTTCGCAACCGGCGACGCCAGGCTTGTCCATCAATTCCCGAAAACTGGCGACGGCCTCCATATCACCAGTCCGATCGCAGACCCAAATCGGCAGCGGGGTACCCCAGTACCGTTCGCGCGAGAGCGCCCAGTCAACGTTGGACTCCAAGAAATTGCCAAACCGCCCGTCGCGGATATGATCCGGCAACCAATTGATCTGCGCGTTATTGGCCAACATGGCCTCGCGAAACGCCGTGGTGCGAATAAACCAACTGCGGCGCGGATATTGGATTAGAGGGTCCTCTTGCGACCGCCAACAGAACGGGTATTCGTGCTGGTAAACCTCTTGATGGTAAAGTCGTCCGGACTCTTTTAATCGACGGATAATCGGCTTATCCGCGTCTTTGACCCACAGTCCGGCAAATTCTCCGGTGTCGGCGGTCATTTTTCCATTGGGATTGACGGCGCAGATCAGTTCTGGTCCCTGACCGGCGACAAATCGCGCCTGTTCGCGTTGCAAGAGATCAAAATCAACTTCTCCGAAGGCCGGAGCTTCATGGACCGCACCGGTGCCGCTATCGGTCGTTACAAAGTCCGCCGCCGTGATGCGCCAAGCGATGTGTTCTTGCCCTCCAGCGCGCAATTGCCCAACCCGTTCGCCGTCCTGGCAGTAGAAAAAATCGAATGGCGGCCGATAGCGCAGTCCGACCAATTCGCGTCCTGGACAGGTCGAAACCACCGGCAATTCGCGTTTAACTTTGGCTGCGATTTCATCTACCAAGCACGCCGCCAAGATGATCCGTTGCTGCATCTGCTGATCGATCACCGTGGCGTACTCGATGTCCGGGTGTACGGCTGCGAATTGATTGCTAGGCAATGTCCAAGGCGTCGTCGTCCAGATCAAGAGGCTCGTATCTGGTCGGTCCACCAGCGGGAACAGAACATAGACGCTGGGGTCAGCCACCGAGCGGTATCCCTGGCCGACTTCGCCGCTGCTCAACGCTGTCCCGCCCTGCGCCCACCACCAAACAATCTTATGACCCTGGTAAAGCAGGCCGCGCTCGAACAACGTTTTCAGCGACCACCAAACCGACTCGACGTACGACTGATGATAAGTGACATAGGCCTCGTCCAGGTGGATCCAAAAGCCGATTCGTTCGGTGAGTTCCTCCCATTGGCGCATATACTGCCAGACGCTCTGCTGGCAGCGATGGATGAAGGGCTCGACTCCAAAGGCCTCGATCTCTTCCTTGGAATGGATTCCCAATTCCTTGCAAACTTCAACTTCAACGGGCAAGCCATGCGTGTCCCAACCCGCTTTTCTCAGGCAACGGTCCCCGCGCATAGTTCGATAGCGCGGAAAAAGGTCTTTCATTGCCCGCGTCAGGCAATGCCCAGGATGGGGTTTCCCGTTGGCGGTCGGCGGCCCTTCGAAAAAGACGAAGCTGGGACCTTGTGCCCGCGCCGCCAACGATTTGTTGTAGATGTCGGCCTGCCGCCAAAAAGTCAAGATCTCCCGTTCGATTTCCGGAAATGAAACGTTGGCATCAACAGGTTGGAACATGCGCGGTCAATCCGTTGGTCAGTCATCCAGATCGTCGGTCAGGTCTTCATCCAAGTTGACCGCTTCGCTTTCTTCCAAATGACCGAATTCCTCGTGAAACTCCGCCCCGTATTTGTCGTCTTCCAGGGCATACTCTCCCTCGATTTCCTCCTCGAAGTCGTCGTCGAAGTCTTCATCAAAGTCTTCTTCGTCGAATTCCGCCAAAACGTCGTCCGTTAGGTTGTCAGGGACGGCGTCGGCAGTTGGATCGGGAAAATCCCCAAAATCATCTTCGTCCAATGGATCGGATGAAAAGTCGTCACTCATGGTCAATTACCTGGCTTCACAATCGATCGCCGCCAGTTGAATAGCGGCGTATGCACGAGATATCCCGCAGTTGCTGTTATTATGGCGGTTCGTCTCCATTCTGGGTAGGGCGCAAATCGTACCTCCAGGCGGGGAGCCAGGGCCCGGTGAACGAGTACAATGTTATTCACCGGTCAACGAAGTCATGAACAGGACGTGATAATCGCGAGGATTTCCGCGCACGACCAAAATATAGACCAACCCGTTGTGCTCGCCCGCCCCAACCGAATGACGGCTGTCAACGTACACCGGCTGCGTCGGCAATCGGCCTCGGTCCTCATACGGCTTCGAAGGACGGACGACAAACAATAGGGCACCCGTCAACGTCGGTTCGGTCAAATCATAAACCATACCGATTCCCCAATTCCCCTGAAAAGGCCGAGCGCGACGGGGCTGGCGGGGGAGAATATCGTCTAATGGATATTCGGACATGAATTGGTGAAAGCTCTCCTCCCAATTATCGTCGGCCATTAGCTCTTCAAACCATTCGACGGACTTGACGATGACGGCATCCAGCGGCTCCCGAGCGGCGGAGCGCCGATTGCGCCCTTCTGGCCACATTACGAACGCTCCGACCAAGACCAACAATGCCGTAGCCACTCCCAAACCGAACTGAACATTCTTACTGCTGAACAGCAGTTTGGCCCGCGCCCAGACCGTTGTCCGACGCGGCAGCCTTGCCGTCCGGTTTACAGTCTCCATTTCCCGCTGGCGCGACCGGACAGTTGCCAAGATTCGCGCCGGCAATTCCGCGGGCACCGGCAATTGCCGGGCGCTGAACTGCACCCAAAAATCAAACTCGATCTCTTCGTTAAACCACTCTCTCCGCGCCGGATCCACTTCCAACCACGCGCGCAGCGCCGCAGCTTCGGCACTGGCCAACTCTAACCGCCCGACGCGCACGTCATCCACCAACTGCAACACATCATCCGGAATATCGCCTATCAACCCCATCATCTTCACCTCACGGCTCAAGCATGCTGCTGATGCATAACAATTTTTCGCAGTTGAATCTTGGCTCTCGACAATCGACTCATCACCGTTCCCAACTTGATACCCAATTCGCGGGCGATGTCCTGATACGAACGGCGTTCCAAATAAAACATTGTGATCACAATTCGATGGTTTTCGTCCAACGACTGCACGGCAGCCACAATCTCGGTGGGCTCCACATCCACTCGCTTGGCAGTTTCATTGTCCACCGACGCCGGACTCACCACCGATTCGCAATGCTCCCACGGAATTTCGCGTTTTCGCCGGCGGTCCTGCAAAAAGCAATTTCGCAAGATCGTCAACAGCCACGATTTGGCGGAACCCATGTCGCGCAGTTGGCCAATCTTTTGCATCGCCTGCAAAAACGTCTGCTGCGTCATATCCTCTGCGTCGTTGACTTGGCCGGTTAAGAACAATGCGGACCGAAAGACGTCGCCATGGTAAGCGGTCACTAACGTCTCGAACGATATTTGTCCACCGCCCGCGGAACTCAAGGAATCGCTGTGTGGCCCCACCGAGGATCGAATCCCGATTGAAAGATCTAAACAGTATTACGATTTCATTGTAAACCAAGACCCGCGAGTCTGCCCAGTTCATGCACGCTTCGACAGCTGCTTCGCCCGCCGCCACTCTACCGAGCCCTTCCGGCTTTGGTAGTTATTAGATACGGAATGGCCTGAAATATTCCCGCGATCGGGAATCCGAGGACATCGCCGTTCAAACCCTCGGCGGGCATCGACTGGCCCTATTTCGTCCGGTTGGGGGACTTAGAACGTTGTCCGCTCGACCCATTTCGTGTCCACGGTTCCAGTGCGGAAATCGGAATGCGCCAGGACCCGTTGGTGAAACGCGGCGGTGGTTGAAATCCCTTCGATTCGCAATTCTCGCAAAGCCCGGATCATCGACGCAATGGCTTCGTCGCGCGTCGGCTGGTGGACCAGCAGTTTGCCGATCATGGAATCGTAATAGGGCGGAACACGGTAGCCCGCATGGACGTGCGAGTCAAACCGAACGCCAAAACCGCCGGGGACGAAGATACGGGAAATCGTCCCCGGTGACGGTTGAAAGTTTTTGTAGGGATCCTCTGCATTGATGCGGCATTCGATGGCGTGACCGCGGGCGAGGACGTCGCGTTGTTTGAACGGCAATTTCTCCCCCGCCGCCACGCGAATCTGTTGTTTAATCAAATCAATCCCGGTCACCAACTCCGTCACCGGATGTTCCACTTGAATGCGCGCATTGACCTCGATGAAATAGAATTTCTGTTCCTGATCAACAATGAACTCGACTGTACCGGCATTGTAATAGTTGGCGGATTTGATCAAGCGGACAGCAGCGTCGCAAATCGCTTTTCGCACGTCGTCGCGCAGGGCCGGGCTGGGACTTTCTTCGATCAATTTCTGATGGCGGCGCTGCGTCGAACAATCGCGCTCCCAAAGGTGGACGACGGAGCCGTGTTGATCGCCGATGATTTGCACTTCGACATGCCGCGGTTGGAGGATGTATTTCTCCAAATAGACTCCGGGATTGCCGAAGCCCGCCTTGGCCTCATTCATCGCTTGTTCGAGCGCAGTTTGCAGCACACTCTCGTCCGCCGCGACGCGCATCCCTTTGCCGCCGCCGCCGGCGGTGGCTTTGATCAACACCGGAAAGCCGATTTCCTTAGCGGTCTTGACCGCATGGCGGTAATCCGTAATCAACCCATCACTGCCGGGGACGACCGGAACTCCGGCCTTCAATGCTAACGTTCGCGCGGTATTCTTATCGCCGAGCAATTGCATGGCCTGCGGAGTCGGGCCGATAAAGTCGATACCGCAATCCCGACATACCTCATTGAAATGGGCGTTCTCCGACAAAAACCCGTATCCCGGGTGAATGGCTTCGGCCCCGCTCACTTCGGCAGCCGCAATGATTTCACGGATTTTCAGGTAGCTATCGGTGCTGCGCGGGCCACCTAAACAATAGGCCTCATCGGCCAAATCCAAGTAGGCGCTCCCTCGATCGGCCTCGGAAAAGACGCACACGGTTTCGATTCCCAGTTCTCGGCATGCGCGTAGAACACGCAAGGTGATTTCGCCACGATTGGCAATCAAAATGCGATTGTACATTCCGGCTCTTGCGATTTCCGAACTTGTGGGCTTCCCCCGCCGATGCGACTGGCGGCGCACTCCAGGGCGAACCTCGCCTTAACCTGGTACGACTTTAAACAGCGGCTTGTTGACGTCCACCGGCTCCTCGTCCTTGACCAGCACGGCGACGATCTTGCCAGCCACTCCCGCTGGTAATTCGTTGAACGTCTTCATAGCCTCGATCAAACAGACCGTCGTGTCGGCCTGGATCGTGTCACCGACCTTCACATACGGTGCCGCGTCGGGCTTGGGGCGCGAATAAAACGTCCCCACCATCGGACTCTTGATGACGATGGCATTGTCATCAACGGGCGGCGAGGCTGGCTCGGCTGGGCGACTCGCCGCCGGGACCGCTGCCGACGGAACGGGAGGAGCTGGTATGGAGGTCGGCACACCCACCACCTGCGCAATCTCCGCACCACGCCGCAAGCGGATGCGCCGATCCGAATGCCGCAGATCCACTTCATTCAATTCGTGTTCGTTCATCAACTCGATAAGTTGACGAATCCGATTGACATCAAAAACTAGCGATTCGCTGTCTTGTTCTTTTGCCATTTTTGTCGATCGTCTGGATACTCCTTCAGCAATTCGATAGGGCTCCCTATCTTAAAGACTTCCCCGAGAATTGGGAACCGCCGATTCGAGGAGGCTTAAACACGCACAAAACAGGCTTCCAAGTCAGTCGGAAGTGTGCTGAGACGACGGCAACCATCGGCGGTGACCAGCACGTCGTCCTCGATGCGCACACCCAGCAGCCCCGGCAAATAGACTCCCGGCTCTACGGTGACGACCATGTTCTCTTCGAGCACCCCCGCGCGATTCGGACCGAACCATGGCAATTCGTGGATGTGCAAACCGATTCCGTGCCCCAAACCATGCCCAAAACGGCGACCGAGTCCCGCGCGCTCGATTACGGAACGCGCCGCCCGATCGACCTGATGAACCTCCACTCCCGGTCGAATCGCGTCCATAGCAGCTTGATGGGCTGCGCGGACCACTTCGTAAACACGCGGCAATTTGGATGGGGGTTTTCCCGTAATCACAACTCTCGTCAAGTCGCTACAATAGCATTGCACGACGGCGCCCCAATCGATCAAGACAAACGAGCCTTCATCGATCCGTTGTTCCGAAGCGCGGGCGTGAGGCAACGCCGCGCGAGCCCCCACGCCGACAATCGGTGGAAACGCGCAATGCGTGGCGCCAAAAGCCCGCATCTGATGCTCCAAATTGTAAGCGATCTCGCGCTCGGTCTGATCGCCGCGCAACTGTGCCCGAATGACGGAAAACGCCCTTTCATTAACCGCGATTGATTGCTCAATCCAGGCGATTTCGACGGCGTCTTTCACCGCGCGTAAGGACTCGACCAGCGGTGGCAAGGGCGCCAATTCCGTGGTCTGCAGATCATTGCGCAGCCCATCGTAGTCCGCTAAGGTCACCGAACTCGCTTCAATTCCCAGTTCGCGAATTCCCAGCCGCCGCACGGATCGCGCGACCAGTTGCAATGTGGTCAACTTCGCATCGCGAATCTCGGCTTCAAGATGCGGGCATTCCTCAGCAATCTGCGATTCGTAACGCGTATCGCTAAACAGTATTACTCGCTTGGGAGTTACCAGCAAAAAACCGGAACTGCCGGAAAACCCGGTGAGATACGCGACGTTTGTCTGATTCGTCACCAACATCGCCCGCGGTTGGTTGCCCTGGGCCAACCGTTGGCGTAGCCGCCGGACGCGCGTTTGGTAATGTGGGGTCTTCATTCTGGACCGGCAACGTGATGTATGTGGGTCGTGACCGTGCGGCGAGCCGCACGGTCACCAACTCCTGAACCAATCACCTCTTGGATACCGCGTCAGCGCCCATCACTGGTCGCCGGTCTCGCCCGAGCGTGCCGGTGCTGTCGTCGTCTCCGGAACGTGAACCGGGGACGTCATTACTTGCGCCGCGGGAGGCTCGATCTCGCGTCCGAAAATTACGACGGGCGCCGACGATGCGGGAGCACCGCCGACGACATATTTGCCTTCCAAGAACTTTCCGATCCGTTCGTACAGGTCCAACGTATGTGCCCGGCTATACGAATCCAGCCCCGCCACGTCGCGCGCTGCGCCAAGGCGCGCGTGCAGGTCGCGGAGGATTAACGTCGCCAAGTTGGAAATCGGCTTCATCGCCGAGGGGCCGGATTTCCCGCCATTAGACAAATCAAACAACCGGTTGAGATGTTCGTATTGCAGGTTGCGTCGCAAGCTGCTGACGGCCGGTTGACGATCGGTATAATTCCCGTCGAACTGGGCAAAATACTCTGTCCAGACCGCTTGCGTCACCGCGTTCATCAATTCCGGTAGTGTCAGAACATCTTGATCGGCAGGGACACGGAATTCGTTATCGTACACGCGCCGCAACGTCGTGGGATTCATTAGCTGCGACAAGGCCGTGGCTTGAATGCCCAAAATTTGATCGTGAACTGGCCACGCGCTTTCGGAAGCGGCTGTACCCAACCCACTGAAATCATCGCGCCAACTGTCGGCAACCAAATAGCCTTGCAATTCCGGCGTCAAGCCATACGAATCGTCGCGGAAGGTCGTTTCCAACACGAAATTCAACGCTTCTCGTTGGTCAGCAGCCGGAACGACTTCGATCGGCCGGCGTCCCTCCGGGTCACCTTTCTTGTCACGGAAAATGAAAGCGCCCCCGAGCCAATTGGCCATCATACTGGTCGCTCGGCTTTGCAGGCTGAGCGTGAGTTGATAGCCGCGGCGGGCTTTCACCCAACTATCGCCATCCTTGACGAATTTTTCCAAAATGTGTCCGCGATGGTGTTGCGCCAACTTCACCTGGCTCCGCGCGTACGCCAGCGGATCCTTGCCGAAGTCGTACCGCCGCGCATAAGGATCCGGACCGGTTGTGTCTTCATCCGTTCCGTAAACCAATTGAGGGTCAGCAACGCGCTTGAGAATTTCCGGCAATTGTTTGTCGTCCAACGTATAGCCATATTCGATGGCCCACATATCGTAGGGGCCCACGCCGACCATGGCGTAATCGCCTTGGATTTCTCCCAATTCATAATTGTAGTTGACGGGCAAATAGTCCATCACCGAACCAGCAAACGCCCGTTTGCCTTTGAGTTCGGCGGAATTGATCTCACTCATAGAATAAATGCTGGAGGCCTTGAAGTTGTGTCGCAATCCCAGCGTATGACCGACTTCGTGGCAAACCAAATCGGCCAACAATGGGCCGATGAACGATTCCGGCATGCCGTCCAAGATCTGTTCGTTGCTGTCGGGCGTTTCATCGGCGGGCAACATCGCCAAGATCATACGCTTGAGCGCGACGTCAAACTGGCGACCCTCGGCGGCAAAACAAGCCCGATTCTCGGGAATCGCGCGACTGAGCGGATTCAGCGCCGGATCGATGAACCAACGCGAAAGCATCGCCGTTTGGTCCTCGCCCAGCGCGGCTCGATACCAATCGCTTTCGCGCATGATCGCTTGCCGCAAGGCGGTTCGTTTTTCTGGGGATGCCAACCGCAATCGAGGGTCCCAATCGGGATGATCCCAAAACCAAGCGATGGTCTCGGCGGTCATCCCGTCCATGGCGATCTTCGGCATGACTTTGTCGAATTCTTCTTCAAACGCGCGAATCCAACCGTCCGTCAAGACAATGTCGGCATCCAAGATTTCGCCCGTTTGCGGGTTCACTCGACTAGGCCCAATCGCCGTACTGATATTGTTGTTCAGCCAGCGAATGAAGTTGTACCGCACATCCTCGGGGTCCTTGTTCATGTGTTCGCCGGTTTGTTTGTCCTGCTGGCGGACTTCGATCGCGTTGATGATGCCCACCTGTTCGAACGCTTTGTTCCAATGGAGGACACCTTCCCGCACCCAGCGGCGATAACGGACCGGCGTCGTGTGTTCGATGTAAAACACGATCGGCTGCTTGGGCGGGCTGACTTTCAAATTCGGATCCCGCTTCTCCAAATGCCAGCGATTGACATAGCGGACGCGGGTAGTGTCACCACTGTATTTGCCGAAATCGTCGTAGGCCGTTGTGAAATAACCGACGCGTTCATCGGCCGGCCGCGGCTTGAACCCGGCCGTTCCTTTAATTTTGCTGATCGAGTAATGCAGGGTGCGGAGTCCCCCCCCATCCGTAGTCACTTCCACGGCGATTTCAATATTCTCAGGGAACGTCTTGGCCGTAACGATGCGCGTCAGTTGCGGGCGTGCGGCGCGGACGCCGGGGAAAAACACCGAGGAGTTATTTACCAACAACTCATCTAAGTCAATCACTGGCCCCCCGCGTGGAACGACAGTCAGAATCGGAACATCCACCAAGACGCGGTCCGTAAACAGACGCTTGACCGAGGCCTTAGATTCATCATCCGAGCCGCGAATGGATAAGTCTTCGGCGATCATTGCCAGGCGCTTGCCGTATTGCCGCCAATACACGTAGTAGTCGGCCGATTGTAAGCCCGCGAAGACATGGCCGCTGGCCAACGTTGTGGCAATGAACTGGCGATGGTTGTCGGCCGCAAAATCGCGAGGCAATTCCGCCAGTAGCTGATTATTCTTGCGATCGATCCAAACCCGATAAAAAGGAGTGGCTTCACTCCCGTCTTCAGCCATGAATTTGATTTCCTCGAAACCCTTGGTGAAATTCTCCAGGGGAGGAAACTCTTGAGTGGAACCGTTATCTTGAGCACGCAGCCCAGCCAACGTCCCCAGCGCCAACACGGCGCACATACTAAACGAACCAGCCCAGCGGCGAAACGAAAACATATGGTGCTAATCTCCCAACGAACTCGGTAACAGATCGATGCGGGCCCGCAATTTCCCGCCTTTTTGACATCGAACTATTCTAGCACGCAAACTGTCGCACTGGGGTCAGGGAACCCGATTTCCGCCGCAATGTTTGGAAAAAACGGCATAACCAGCGACTGCCGCAGACGTCGGCGAACGATTACTCTGGTGGTGCAAAATGACTCGCCATTTGCCTACAGTTTCCCTATATTGGCGATTTGGACCCAGCTTGTTTGGAAAGCAACCCATGGTGGGCTTCGAAAAACCGTATCTGTTGCTGTTGTTAATCGGATTGCTGCCACTGATTTGGGCGATCAGTTGGCGCAGTCTCGCGGGACTCGGTCGCCTCAGGCAATTCTTGGCCATCCTCTTTCGCACGGCTGTATGCACGGCCCTGGTCTTCGCGCTGGCGGAAATCCAATGGGAGAAAACAACCGACCAGTTGACTGTAATCTATTTGTTGGATCAATCCGAAAGTATTCCGCTGGAAAAACGGAACTTGATGCTGAAATACGTGTTCGATTCGGCCAATCGCCATCGACGCACGAAGGACTCTCATCGCCCCGAAACGGATCTGACCGGCGTGATTGTGTTCGGTGCGACCGCCAAAGTGGAAAGCCCACCTTATGACGGCGAGCTACCGGAAATCGATCGCATCGAAGGGGGCACCGGCCTGCGCGTGGACGCGACGAATTTGGAAGCGGCCTTGAAACTGGCAAAAGCGACTTTCCCCGAAAGCGCCGCACGCCGCGTGGTGGTCGTCTCCGATGGGAACGAGAATATCGGCAACGCACTGGCCATGGCGGCCACCATGGCTGCCGACGGCATCGGCATCGATGTCGTCCCAGTCGATTTGATCGCCCGCGCGGAAGTGTCGGTGGACAAAATCCTGGTTCCAGTCGATGTCCGCCGCGGTCAAAAGTTCGAATCGACCGTGGTCTTGACCAACGATAAGTCCAGCGTTGGAAACGAATCGGCGGAGACGCGCGGCACGCTCCGATTACTGAAAGTCATCAACCAACGCTCGGAATTAGTCGCCGAAGAATCCATTGTGTTGCAACCGGGCAAGAATGTTTTCTCCTTTCAGAACGAACTCGATCAGGCGGCGATTGTCAGTTTCGTCGCCGAGTTCATACCCGACGACCCCGCCGACGACTTGATCGACAAAAACAATCGCGCCGCCTCGTTTTCTCACGTCCGGGGCAAAGGTCGCGTGCTGTTGATCGAAGACGGCTTCCATCCGGGCGAGTTCTTGCAGTTGGTCGAGCGATTGCAAGCAGCCGCGATTGACGTGGACGTCATCGACACGAACCAATTGTTCGATTCGCCAACGGAATTGCTCCCCTACGATTCGATCGTTCTGGCCAACGTCCCGCGCTCCAATACGAATGAATCGGGTGGCGCTGTCAGCATTACGGACGCCCAAATCCAAATGCTGGTTGCCAATTGCCAGGAGTTTGGCTGCGGGTTGGTGATGATCGGCGGCGATCGCGCATTCGGAGCAGGGGGCTGGTCCAATACCGAGTTGGAAAAGGCGATGCCGATCGACTTTCAAATTAAGAACGACAAAATCAGCGCCGTCGGGGCGCTGGCCATGATCATGCACGCGTCAGAAATGCCGGAAGGAAACTTTTGGCAAGTGAAGATCGCCAAGGATGCGATCTCCGTGTTAGGGCCTATGGACTTTTGCGGAGTCGTCGAATGGCGCAACGAGGGAGGGCGCCCGCGTTGGTTGTGGCAACTGCCCGCCGGGCTGGACCGCGTCGAAGGACAACGCGAACGGATGATCGCCCTCGTGGGCCGTATGACCCCTGGCGATATGCCCGAGTTCGATGCGCCTATGCGGACGGCACTCACTGGTTTGGTCAACGTCGATGCAGCGATGAAACACTTGATTATGATCTCGGACGGCGATCCCAGCCCACCGACACCGCGACTACTGCAATCGTTCCGTGACAACAAGGTCACCATTTCAACGGTAGCCGTAGGGTGCCATGGCCCAGCGAATAGTCAATTGCTGCGCGATATCGCCGAAGCCTGCGGAGGCAAATACTACGAAGCGCGCGATCCCCGCGCGCTGCCCAAGATTTTTCAGCGCGAGGCCCGCCGAGTGGCCAAACCGGTCATCAAAGAATCCCCGACAGGGATGAATGCAATCGCCGTTGCCGGTTCGTCGAATCATGAGATATTGCAGGGCATCAGAGAAGCCGAGTTGCCCCCGTTCTTCGGTTACGTAATGACGACCGTCAAATCGAATCCGCTAGTTGAACAGTTGTTAGTAGCCAGCGAACCGGCGGAAAGTCGGGAAAATGCGACCTTGGTCGCGGCCTGGCGCTTTGGCTTGGGCCGCGCCGTGGCCTTCACCTCCGACGCCGGTAACGTTTGGACCAACCGATGGTTTGCCAGCCCCTATTACGACAAACTCTTTTCGCAAATGGTCCGCTATTCCATGCGGCCCGTGACTCAAGACGCTAACTTCACCGTCGGAACCGATGTCAAAGACAACCGCGTGCGCGTGGTTGTCACCGCTTTGGACAAAGACGACGACTTCATCAATTTCCTGAACATCCAAGGCCGGGCAGCCGACCCGAGTTTGCAAGGTTTCGACCTGTCATTTACGCAAGCCGCACCCGGCCGCTACGTCGCCGAGTTCGACGTCGGTCAGTCGGGAAATTACCTCTTTTCGTTGTTCCCCGGCGAGGGCTACGAACGACTGACTGCGGGAGTAAACGTCCCCTATTCCGCCGAGTATCTGGACCGGGAAGCTAACCTCAACTTGTTGCAGGCGTTGGCCGAATTGACGCCGCCCGGTGGAAAACCTGGACAAATTGTCGATGCCAGTTTTTCGGTTTCGGCGTGGGATCAACTCATGCAACTCAATCCATTTCGATCATCAGGTTTGCGAACGTATACCATTGACGCGATGTGGCCGTGGATTCTCGTCTTGGCGGCGTCCGTCTTCTTTTTGGATGTGCTGATCCGACGCATTGCGATCGGCTTTGAGTGGGTCTTCCACTTCGCTCGATGGATCAGGAGCCGATTATCAGGCCAAGAACTGGTCATGGCACAAGCCAGCATCGATCGTCTTCGCTCGCGAAAACAGCAAGTGTCCCAGCAACTCGAAGCTTCGCGCGCGGCAACGCGCTTCGCTCCGCCAGAGTCTGTTCCCGACCGTGCCTCGGGCCAGCAGCGCTTGGACCAAGTCCTTCAGGAAGAACAACGCCAGGAAGTCGAACCACTACCACCGAAACCGGTTACGAACATCGATCGAGCGAAAACCGATTCCGACTACACGGCGCGATTATTAAAGGCGAAACGTCAAGCGAAGCGCGACAAACAAGAGGAATAAATGAGCCGTTCGCGCACTGCCTAATCCTCCATTCCATACGATCACCGATTCCCCGCGCTGACGGCGCGCGCGTCGGTTTGAATTGCCGCCAGCGTCGGCTAGGGAAAACACGCAGCAGCTCTATTAATCACGTGAGTGTTTTCAGCACCTGTTCGATTTGCTGAACACCGACGATAGGCGGACCACAAGCTCCCTGGTGGCAGACAAACAAAGTTGCTTCGTCGCCTACCTGTTCCCGACCGCGCAGATGCCAATCCAACCACGGCGAACCAGTTCGATTCGCGTGGCCATCGCGCATCACGACGGAACTGCCATTCATGGCAACCAGCTGCAACGCGCGCTTCGTGGCGTCTTCAATCGGCTGCTGACTGACCAACACGATTTCCGGGCGGGGCGCAACAAGTTCACTGGCGGCAACGAGCAATTGCCCACAGGCCAAGGGAGCTGTTTCTATCAAACCCGAGCCGGCTTGGACGATTGCTAATGCGCGCTCCGCCCATTCCGGTTGGTCCATGTAACGCGCCAACCGGACGAGCGCACAGGCAGCCATGGCGTTCCCGCTGGGAATACTCGATTCTTGAAATTCCTTGAGGCGCACAATCAATTGTTCCGCGTGGCTGCCGGTAAAGTACAAACCGCCGGACGGCTCGTCGCCGAACAACTCTAACATCGTTGCCGCCAAGTCGGCAGCCCGTTCGAGGTAACGCTCGTCGAACTCGACCATGTACAGATCCAGCAACGCGGCCACGGAAAATGCGTAATCGTCGAGAAAGCCAGAGGGACCTGGTTTGCCCATCCACGAATGCAACAATCCGCCTTCGACCGCCATTAAATGCTGTTCGACAAATCCCCATGCTTGCTGCGCCGCGCGATAGTATCGCGGCTCGTCGCAAACGACTGCCCCCGCCGAAAACGCGGAAATCGCCAGCGCATTCCAATTGGTGAGTATTTTCTCGTCGCGCAGCGGGCGAACACGCCGAGATCTGGCGCCCAATAACAACTCGCGTCCGGTTTGCAGCGCCGACGTCAAATCGTCTATCTCCTGACCCCATCGCCGCGCCAAATGATCGACCGGTTCAGCCAGGTGCAGGATGTTGCGCCCCTCGAAGTTGCCACTGTGGGTCACGCCGTACACTTCACACACGACGCGGGCAGTGTGGGCATCCAATAACGCCTCGATCTCGCGGCGATCCCACACATAGAACTTTCCCTCAACCCCTTCGCTGTCGGCGTCTTCCGCACTGTAAAATCCACCGTCCGGATGCCGCATGTCACGCAATAAGTAGTCCAACGTTTCGCGGCCGACCGTCACGAAGTCCGGTCGATGGAACGCTTGGCCGGCCATAAGATACGACTTCGCCAACAACGCATTGTCGTATAACATCTTTTCGAAGTGCGGTACCAACCATTGGTCATCGACGCTGTAGCGCGCGAATCCGCCACCCAAGTGATCGTAGATTCCGCCTCGGTACATACACTCCAGATTGTGGGCCACGACATTGACCCACGTTTCTCTGTCTTGGTGCTGGTCCTCGACCTGTGACCACCGCAACAAAAAGTCCAATTGCATCGAGTGCGGAAACTTGGGCGCGCCGCCAAAACCGCCCTGGGCAAAATCATACGACTCCACCAGCCGGCGAGCGGCGCTCGACAACGAACTGTGCGTGAGCGCGCCGGAACCACTTGTTCGCGCAGCGCTAAGTTGACCAAGCCAAGCCGTGATCTCCTGCGCCTGCGCTTCTACTTCCTCGCGCCGAGTCCGAAATACTTCCGCCACGCGCTCGAGTATCTGGCGAAAACTGGGCATCCCAAATCGCGGTTCGGGGGGCCAGTAGGTGCCGCCAAAAAAGACGTGTCCAGCCGGAGTCAAGAACGCCGAAAGCGGCCAACCTCCATGTCCACCCCGCAACGCCATCACGGCCTGCATGTAGATTTGGTCTAGGTCAGGGCGCTCCTCACGATCGACTTTGATCGAAATGAAATGCGCGTTTAGAAATTCCGCCGTTTCGACATTCTCAAAACTCTCGCGCTCCATAACATGGCACCAATGACAAGCGGAATAACCAATGGACAAGAAGATCGGTTTGTCACTGGTCCGCGCTAACGCCATCGCCGCATCGCCCCACGGCCGCCAATCAACTGGATTGTGGGCATGTTGCAACAAGTACGGGCTGGTGGCTTCGATAAGTTGATTAGGCATGGTTGTTGTTCCTTGAGGATTCGCCTGTATTTCTCCATTTATTGTCCAGCGTCCACCCGAACGCGTCCAGCGGAGCACTGTAATCACGGCTCGATTGCTGGTCCCATCCCTGGAACCGCTGCCACCATTATCGCTATCGTTGAATCCTGGCGGCGCGGTTGCTATGTTGAAGGCGAGTTGGAGATTCACACTCATGCGGATGAACAATAGCCGCCGCCGGTCAAATGCCACTGCCGTTTTGAGGATTGCGGTCCGCGTGCTCGTCGTCGGGGCAGTCTGTTGGCCTGGAAAAACGTATTGCCAGGTCGATACCCCGTTGTCCGACGCATTGACCACTGTGGTGCGCCAGGCATTTGTGGCGACGCATCAAGGCTACAGCGCCGACGAAGTGGTTCTCGATGACGACTTCTTCGACTCATTTTTGACACGCTGTCGCCTGGAGTTGCCGGAAATCGATGCTTGGCGATTTGGTTGGACACTTTTGAATTTGAGAAAGGCCGGTAAACTCTCCGACGTTCCGACGACACAGTTCCGACGAGACGATACAACGCGGGTGCAGATTGTTGCAGAGATTGCCGCACGAACGGTGCAGGATCGACATGACTTGACGATCGATCGCATTCTGGTTGATCCCCTGATACGAAGCGATTTCAATACGGCGGCGCGACAGATCGACGGCGACATCGATGCGTATTTAGCTCGCAAGGCCGCGCTGCAACTGCGAAAAACACGGCGGCTGCAACCGGAACTTGTGACGCGTATCGCCAATTGGGACCGTCGCGTCGAAGTCTTTGCATTAGCCGACGTCGCCACCGACCTTTCCCCCATCCCTCATCGCGCAGGAATCTACATCTTCCGCGATGCAACGGGCTACCTGTATGTGGGCGAAGCTGACAATTTGCAGCGGCGATTGAACCAGCATTCTCAGAAGTCGGACCGGTTGTCGCTCGCTAACTACTTCGAGCAGGTGGGGTTAGATAACGTGTCCGTCGAAATTCACACGTTTGCCGATGGGGCACCAATCGAACGCTTGTCCGTGCGTCGCGCTTACGAATCGGAACTGATTCGCAGCCGGAATCCGCGCTTCAATATTCGCCCCTGAACGATACGCGCCGTGGAAAGAAGTCCCCGTTGGCACAATCGGGGGCGAGCTGCACGCATGGTGGCTCACTTCATGCTTTGGCAATGCCGTAAAGTACGAGGTCGCCACGGTTGCCAAAGCGTGGGATTAATACCTCGGCGAGAGTGGCCATCGCAAGATCACGCTGTGCCTTGGCCCTAATCGCTAAACTCTGGATCGATAACGACCTCAGCGTTACCCTCCACCCAAAGGTCGCCAACTCGTTGCCTTACAAATAGTCTGAGTTCGCCATCGTTATCGGCTTCGCGTGGCCAAGGCAATAACAGATCCATGGATGTGGGGTCACCACCTCGATCCAGGAGCGCAGCAACTTGATCGCCCGTCAGTTCCCAAAATCCAATTCTCTGCTCGCCCGTGGCGCGGCACACATCCAACAGGCTCACCTGCACCGGCGTGGCCCGCATGACCCCAGCGGGTGACCGCACAATCACGCGCAATTTCGACTTTAGAGGTGCATTCGGTCCCGCTTCGTCCCAATACGAAAGTGCGGTGACGTCCAAATACTCATTGCTTGCGCTAGGAGGTGTGAGAATACCTGTCGATGCCGCGCTAGGTTGTTTGGTAAACGTCGCTTGCTCGCACGGAACTTCGCGATCGGCCTGCGCCATCTCTTGCCCGGCGCGGCCTAAACGTGGTGAACGAAATTCACTGTCGGGGCTGTGTAATTGCGCGTCCTCAGAGGGCCGGAAACTCTGATCGTTCGCCGAAACGACTAAATGACGGTATGACGCACTGCCATTGTTGCGTTGTCCTAAGTAGATATCTTCGCAATTGGAATCGATGGGTGCAGCAAAGGGTGACTTTGATGACGGTGGCAACAGAAAGTCAATTTGCGGTTCGGAGCCAGTCGCCCGAATGTATTCCGATTTAAGTGCGAAGTACTGCGTTTGCAGATCCAGGATCTCGTTCTTGAGCAAGGCAATTTCTCGCCGTGCAGCCGGAGGCAATGAGCATCCGACCAGCCCAGCCAGTACCAACACAGCCCACCAGGGGTGGTATTTGTTCGTCGCACACATGCAGCTTTGACGCATAAACCAAAACCTTAAACCAAAAACACCATCCCCCTTCAATACCAATTCCCCCCGAGAAAAGAGGAGAACCAAAAAGGACTATTAAGGTGTGGCTCGGTCGAGAATTCCACGGAAATTCGGCCGTAATCGGTAATTACCCGGTAGGAATCTCGCACGTTCGGGTAACGGGCGGTTCGGTTATCGGGCTGCTAGCGAGACGGCATCCATTTGGGGAGGTTGCCCAAAAAAGGAGCGTTTAGGCCGCGCCGGAAGAGCCCGCTTAACTTAGAACGAGAGATTAACGCCTCTCAACGGGATAATCGGCGCCGATCAACGAGACTTGAGCTACCCCGGACACTATTTTGCCTATTTTAACAATTCCATCTCATTTTCTGCGCTTGAATCCCGGCGCATGGCCGGTCGCGAGAATTCGTTGACCACGGCGACAACGCCCCCTCACAACGGACCGGAAAAGCGTTTCAGCCCACGAAATCCAGGGAAATTGCGAGCCAGCAATAATGCCTGTCCTTTTTGGTGGGGGGTTAGGCGGTGCGGCCGACGCCGAGGAAGTGCCAGCCGGTCATGAAGAAGTTGTTACCAAAGGGTTTGGACCAACGACATTCCGCCAAGAGCGAAACGTCGTCTCCCTCGAGACGATGAATGCGGATCGTGGCAAACGAGCGGGCTTCGATTCGTTCGGATGTGATGATGCAGATCCCGTTGGAACAGATATTGCGACTGAAGCCAGGAAACTCGCGATCCGATTCCCTAAGGCGGATAGTGATCGGCCGCACCAGATGCTCGCGTATTGTCGATCGACGCTCTACCGCATCATAGCGGCAATCTTCAGCAAGCAGACGCTGGACAAGCTCAGCGACGACCGGATTCGCTCCGTACAAATGGTCGGTGTGCATCATGGCAAGGATTACTCGAACGGCATTCGCGATGCAGTGACTCCAATTGAATAGATAGGTCATGAACAACCAGAGGCCAGCGCAACTCAGGGGATTCGCTTTTTTGGCCACGGTATCCCAGGCAGATGTATCGATTGTAGCGGCGGCAACGCCATCGGAGACATTTCCTTGGCCGTTGGTCGCGCAATACTCGCCTGCTATTTGATCGCTCCGATGCCCTTCATGATCGCGATCCATCCCAAAGCACATGTCAAGACGATAACGGCAATACCGAGCACATTCCCGATCCATCGATTCCGATAGGTGCGCATCAATCCGGTATGGTTCACGACGATCAACAGGAACACGGCGATCAATGGGAGCACAATCCCGCCGGCGATTTGCGCGACTACAATCGCTTGGGCGGGACTCTTGGTTAGGAACACCGCTACCACCAAGCCACTGAACAGCACCATCATTGATACCGATCGAAATCGCGAACTGCGCAGGTCGCGCCGCCATCCAAGCAAACCGCAGGCCGCATACGCTGCCGCCAACGGCGCTGTAATAGCGCTGGTCAAACCGGCAGCAGTCAATCCGACGGCAAACAGCAGCCTCGCTCCCGTTGAGCCCAGGGCAGGTTCGAGTTGCTGCGCCATACTAGCGCCCGACAGCTCCCCCGCGAAACCATAGAGGACGCTGGCCGCCGTTACCAAAATGGACATCGTCACCAAGCCTCCAATCGAAATAGAGACGAGAGAATCCATTCTGGCTAACGGCAACGAATCACTAACGGGAAGAGTGGCCGGCCATTTCTCTTGCGCGACGCTGGCATGCAGGAAAAGGTTATAGGGTACGATCGTCGTTCCGACTAATGCCATCACAGTCAGCCAAGCTCCATCGGGAACCCGCGGCCGCACTAAGGCAGCGCCGATGGCGTACCAGTCGGGCTGGACCAAGACCGCCGTCACGACGAAGACGCCGCTCATCACAACGACCAGGGCGATCAACGTGCGCTCGACCAGGACGTAACGACCGCGCCATAAGACACCAAAGGCGATTGCCCCGAGCACCAAGGGCCACAGATTGATTGACGCGTCGGGCGCCATCTCCGGCGAGTTGTGGACTGTCGGTCCTGGCCAACTGAGCGACCATCCGGTTATGGCTTCCATTCCCAGGCGCGCCCCGGTGAGATTGCCGGCTTGATATGCGGCATTGCCAAAGACGATGGCAGTGAATATCAACACCACGGCGGACCAGCGCGTCCCAGGTCGGCGCAGCACGATGCGGATCGCGTCACCTAACCCCAAGCGCGCGACGAGCCCGAGCCGGACCGCCATCTCTTGCAAGACCAACGTGGCCACAATGGCAAAAACCACCACCCACGTCAACGCGTACCCAAACTTCGCCCCTGCCGTGGTTGCCGTCGTTACCGTGCCAGGACCGATGAAGGCCGCGGTCACCAACAACCCTGGCCCCAGAATCTGCAATCGGGCCAGGAACCGCGGCAACAGGGTTGGAGGCGATGCGGGCTTCAATCTTCGGCAACCTGCGTTTCCAGAAATCGTGCCAGACGATGGAAATCGCTGCCGGGCCGAATGTACCGCACAACAGTAACCATCGTATTTGGATCCACAAGGTTTGAGAATGGTTCGTAATGCAGTTCCAGCTGACCAGTAACGGAAACCATGACGCCGTTGAGTCGTTCTTCCGCCAACGCCCGAAACGCGCCTACGCCGAGTTGACTTCCCAGCATCACGTCGAACGCATGAGGTTTGGCACAGCGCGATTCGTAACCGATCTGGAGTCCCTTGATACGGCGTTTCTTGCCGGTGACACGTGTGAATTCGGCGCTGACCAAATCCGAGAAGATGTCGCACAGATCGATCTCGGAAATAGAGATATGGCCGTGGTCGTCGCGACGTACGCCTTCCAGAAATCGGTGTGGCAGGAATTCCGCCAGTCCCTCGGCCAAGACGACAACGCCATATTCTTTTCCATCGCGCTCGCGCGCTACCATCGTCTTGACGATCCGGTGCACGACACGTTCCATATTCATAATAGGACGGGTCACAGTTCCTTCGGCGGTCGTGATAGTTTCTTCGCTGCGAAACTCGCCAATGATGTCCTCCACGCTCACAACGAAGCTAGCTTCACCCGCAATCGCGGCGCCATAGGCCAGCCAACCCGCGCTGCGCCCCATCGTCTCGGCAATGAAATACGATCGCGTCACCTCGGCATCGTAGATCAGATTGCGTAACTCCGAAGCCAAAAAATCGACGGCCGTGAAAAACCCAAAAGTAAAATCGATCCCGTGATAATCGTTATCGATGGTCTTCGGCAGGTGCACGATCGGGATCACTTTATCTGCCATCAAATTCAAATCCTGATACACCTTGAATTTATTGGCCGTCTTTAATGTGTCGTCTCCCCCAATCGAAATCAGCGCATCGATGTTGATTGAACGCAGACCATCATAGACACGACGAAAGGGTGCGGAGCGGTCCGGATCACGCAAACATTGGGGGCTATGGACGAGTTTTCCGGGATTGGTACGCGATGTTCCAATCAAAATGCCTTGAGAATTACGTGTCCGAGCCATCAGCTTGTGGGTCAAATGAATATAGTCGCGCCCCTCGACCAACGGATTATCCGGGCGGTATTCAACGAGGTTCGAGTAACCGTGCTTGATTCCGATTACTTGGACACCAGCTCGCAAAAATGACGTCGCCGCCGCGGAAATCACGGCATTTGCCGCTGGTGCCGGACCGCCGGCAAAAAGTATTCCCACACGTTGAAATAATATCGCCGGCTTCTCGGGGTACGAAAGTGTATTGCTCACTGGGACAACTACAATCCTGAATGCAAATAAGTCAAAGCTCGCTGCTCAGCGGATTCCAACAACCGCGCGACCGCAGCGCTCGGATCCGTCCACGGTGGTCGTTTTTTTGCAACCAATATGATCGATTTGATTCTAAGGCCGCAGGCTTATGACGCCAAGCGCGCTTTTCTACATTCTGCCGTACGCTCCGGGGTGAGTGCACAACAACAACCAATTGCAGCCGCGATCGCATGAGTTTCCTTTCCGTTAACAGCGATCGCTTACCATTAACAGCCAATTAGCGGCGGAGCACTTGCCGCAACTAAATCTTGATGGCGCGCCGTTGCGATTCAATCGTATCGAGCTGATACAAACGTCCGCGCCCGCTGCCCGGACACTCTTGGCAGGTGCGTTCCCAGGCGGCCTCAGTTTTTAGGTTGGAATCCCAGAAGGGCCACGTGCGGCATTGCCGTGGACGGGCATCGTAAATCTGGCAGGTGCGCGACGCTGGATCGAGAAAAACACAATCGCCGTTCGGGAACTCGCGGAGACTCTGCCGTATCCCCACGCTGCGCACGAAATACTTCTCAAAATGCTCGACCTCCTCACCGAGCAATGCCGCGATCGCCTGAATTTCTTGTTGGTTAACCCACACGAATCCTGGAGCCCCAGAACAACAGTTGCCACATTGCGTGCAACTGAATCGCAACCCCGCCGCATACCATGGTTTCGCCTGATCGTTTTCCATTGCATTTCCTCCGATGCAAGTGGATTATAGCCGACGACTTGCGGTTGGGTATTCGAGTCATACGTCCTTGGATCCGCGCGTCTCGCGCGCTCGGCGCAGATCTCGCGCGCTCGGCGCGGGTCTCCCGACCCCGCCGCAAAGCATGACCGCCGGTCTCCATTAACCGTCATTTGTCTCGCCAGTTCGTCCAGAAATTCGAGCAAGGAGACTTTCGTTCCAGTGCTCGTGCAGGGTCAGGAGACCGTACAACGCGGAGACCCTCGCACAACTAAGGTTGCGGGAGACGCCAGCTTCGGTTGTGACAGAACCCTGTTGCGCGACAGCCGCCCGGCGGTTGCCCGAAAATCCGCCCGACATCGTGTAGAATGACACGCGCGTCCAAAAAGGAACCGTGACGGCCTGAGGTACGAGCCTCGTCCTCACCGTATTGGAGGGCGGATCATATATTGAAGCGAGAGACAACCACCGTGCAAACCATTCGCCTGATGGCTTTGGCCTTTGTTTGTGGAATAACGTTGGTCGTTGCCGGGCACGCGCAACAAACGGACGACCGCATTGCCTCCAGTGGTGCCGCCCCCGATCGGCACAGCCAGGATTGGCCATTACTTTATGCCACATCATTCTCTGACGAATCGGCGCTGGAGCAGTGGGAATTCATCGGCGGCAATTGGAGTTGGCGAGCATGGGACCAGGAGGAAAAAGCGGGAGAGTTGGGAAAACTTGTACTTACCAAAGCTCCGGACCGTTACACACCCCCCGTTCGCAGTCCGACTCAACTGGCAGTGCTCAAAGAGATTGCGGTCACGGATTTTCAACTGGACGTATGGGTTTGCGCCACGCATCCGGTCTATGGCCATCGCGATGTTTGTGTTTACTTCGGCTACGTCGATCCTCAGCAATACTATTACGTCCATTTGGCCGATCAGACCGATGATCGCGCCAATCAGGTCTTTATTGTCAATCGCGCGGACCGATCGAAAATCAGTCGGAGCACCAGTGCTGGGACTCCTTGGGATGACCGGTCACACCACGTGCGCGTGCGTCGAAACGCCGACACCGGTTCGATCGAGGTATTCTTTGATGACATGCGGCAACCCGTGATGACAGCGGAAGATCGAACCTTCCCGTCGGGGCGGATCGGGGTGGGATCGTTTGACGACGCGGCCGATTTCCACCGCGTCGAATTGCGCGGCGTCAAGCCCGCAGAGGCAGATCGTCAGGAACTTCCAGTTCCATTTGCAGCATCCCCAAACCGTGCGTTTTGCCTTGGGCATCGGTTTTCAGGCTTTCGCTTCCACCGCCGCCCAAGGAATCTCGCAGGATAAAATTCAATGCCAGCAGATTAGGCGCTTCGTAGCGGACCACGTCACCAGCACATATTTCAGAAAAATGTTGTTTCACGCGCTCGGGGGTCAAATGGGCGCGCAAGAACTCGTAAATGGCCGGGGTATAGGCGACAACCCCAACATTGCTGCCGTCCCCCTTGTCGCCGGACCGAGCATAGGCCAATTGGTTGAGACGAACTTTGCGCGCCATGACATTTGGTCCAAAACTTGACGATCAAACACGTCGCCGAAGGACGCGAACGGATGCATTCCACCGCGCGTCCAGACGAGAACCAGCCGTTGTCTTTTCCTACCGTTCGCCGATCGATCCACGGCTATTGTCGCCGATCGCTCCGCCGGTCAGCAACATCAACGGCCATACGCTCATCGTCCGTGAACGGTGATGCAATTTTATATCTTGCCGGAATCAATTAGCCAAGGCAGCGCCGAACCGCTGAAGTTGCCAAGGATATTGGCGAATAGCAGCGCGATCGCGAGAAGGATACAGATCAAGGAAAACGCCAACATGTACTCGTACACATTCAGCGACATAATCCGTTCGATAATGGACCTTTTGGCTACTGCGGCGTCGCCTGCCGACGATTCCTCGGATGTCTGGCCGACGCGCGATTCAATATCGGAACTAATCGGGGCGTCGGACATGTGTGATCTCCAAATCAGGGAACTGCGGTGGTCAATCAACTCAACTACATCTGGTTCGCCGTAACAAACAAAATGATGCTGGCGACCGTCAAGAATACAAGAGCCACAATCATGAAAACGGTGTAAATCGAAAATGGCTGTTTGCCGATCACCACGTGTCGCCGGCGGGGCGGTGCCTGAACCGGAGCACCAGTATCCGACAGCATCGCAGGGGATGACGACAATTCTCCCGAATCGACCAAAACGTCAGCGTCAGAACTTGGTCGTGACATTATCGCCCTCGATCACCACCGCTTGTTGATATTCTCGCACCATGCGCGCTACGCTGTAGTTGTAATCAGCCTTGGTAACGCGGGCCCGCCCTAAAAATCGTCCAGAACGATGGACATCCACGATGTGGCCTTCCTTTAACCCGTCATCCGTTCCCAATTGAAAAACGATCAACTCGCCGCTGACATAGGTGACGATCCCTTCTAGCTTGGGAGTAACGTCAACCAGGGGCGTGTCGAGATCGAGCCCGTTAGACATCATGATTTTCGTCGCCACGCCCAGTTTGGATGTCAAATCCTCATTCATTTGATTCAACGTTTCGGCGCGAATCCGAGTTTCGTTCACCAAGTTATTCAACGAGACTACCGAAACTTTTAGACTGGCGATTTCGTCGGTCAACTTGGTTTGCATTTCGCGCAATTGTTTGATCTCGGCGTCCTGCACCGCGACCATTTCCGTTTTGCGATTCATGAGTACCAAGCGCTCCTGGCTAATTCCCTGTTCGGTTTGCAATTGTGCCACGGCTCGATCACGTGCGTCCTTTTCGTATTGCAACTCAGCATTGAGTTGGGCGAGCTGTTGCGCCCGGGCCACCGCCTCAGCGCGCAATTGACGTTCTTTGCCGGTTTGGCTTTCCTTGGCCGAGTTCACGAGCTGTTGCAGCAATTGGGCGCGATCGCGATTCACGATCGCTAATTCTTTCCAGCGTTTCTGGGAGGCTCCCAGGATAAAGGCGATCACCAAAAAACAGACGCTCGTCACCAAGATAAAAAACGTCAATATTTTACCGACAGTGTTCATGCGTGATTCCTCACTCCCACAAAGCTGCAATTAGGCGACGCGAAACGGCAAATACTGCCGCATCCTTGGTTATTTTCTTGGCGATAACGGTCCCAACACGGCGAATTTCCGGCGGAAGTCACTCGCGCCGGAGCGTTAACCAGGGTTGCGATCCCTGTTCGCACTGGATTTAGTATAGTTAAGCTTGGAAAACAGTGTCAATCATTTCGGTAATTTAGATGTTTTAGGGAACTTTTTCCGGCAACCCACCGGCGCGTTCCGGTTCCGTCCACGGAGAGAATCCTGCAACTGTCAATCGGCTTTGCGGCAGGCAAAACGTGGGGTCGGCCCGTCTATCCGACGGTTTTTTGCGTTGGGAAATGGGAATCGCTGATAAATTCGATAAAATCGGTGCGATTCGGCCAAGAACGAGCCGTGAAATCGAGAGATTCAAGGGAGCGCTGACATGCGATCGATCACCCTAAAACAACTCTTGATCGCGACGGCTGGCTTGGCCTTGGCTTTTGCGGTAATGACCATGGCCCTCCGCCAAAACTATTGGGCCATTGGGATATTTGCCTCGTTTCTGTTCGCCGCTGTCGCCCTGTTATTGAGTGGCGGCGTCTATTGGTTGTGGTACGCTGTGGGCTGGGTATCCTCAACTCGCTTTCGCAATGGAAAATTGAAGACCCCGTCGGCACTAACGACCCCCCCGAGGCCAATGGAGTACATGGAATGATCTGGACCAGTTGCTGGGTCATGATTGGATGTATTGGCCTGTCGTTGGCTGCGCCGGCTGCTGCCCAAGGGCAAAACGATCATTGCCCTTACCGCGTTCACGTATCGGATCCGCTTGACAAAATGCACTCCTTAGTCGGCGGTTATCGGTACGTGCGGGCCACGATTACTCGCATTGGCCCGGACGCCATCGCCCGGTCCGGCCAAACCTACCAAATCTCTCATCGTCTTCAAGACTCGTTGGAGAATTCTCGCATCGAATCGAAGGTCATGTTGCATATTCCCGCCGGCCAGTCTGTGGGAACTGTTGAGCTGCCAATCGGTCGGAAGGCGGATTGGCAATTTGGTCAGCTTGAATTTTTGGACGTCCAGGCTAATCGCGACGGATACAGTACCGGTAACATGGATGCGTCGATTCACATTTCGACGAGAAACCAGGGAATGCGAATGCAAATCGAGGCACCGCCGACGTTCTTATTTGTGTCGAATAAGGCGATCTGCGACTATTCCGATTACGGCCAAGTTTGCCAACCAGGCGACAAGAAAACGTTGGCCAGCGTTATAGAAAGTCGCGCGGCTGACCTAATCCAACTGCCTAATGTCATCGATTTGTATCGCGTCCTGGATGGGGAGTCCCGCCGCAGCGGCGAAACGTTGATTCACGCTCTGATAGAGTCGAAAAACCCATCGGCAGACGCTGATCGCGCATTGCTTTTGAACAATTCGGACATGATGATGGCATTACTGCCCGGCGAATTGCCTACCCAATGGATTGGGCTTATGCCGGTGAATTTCCTAATCATTTCCCTGTCCGATTTACGCGCCATGTCGGCCACGCATCCGGAACAATGGCTCGCCGTGCGCGATTGGATTCGCGCTGGTGGCAGACTCGTAGTTACTGACTGCCAATCCGCCTCCAATCACTTCAACGAGTTCGAGGAGTTGTCTGGTCTGGCACACCTTGGTTCACGGCTGCGCCCGATTTGGTACGCCTGGGATGATGTCGATTGGCAGCACGCAGCGGCATGCTTGCAACAATCGACGGATTCGCAATCAGACACCTACGTTTACTTGTTTTCGTCCCTATTCGGTGGAAGTTCCGATAGTGCACCGCTAGCCGCAACCTCTTACGTGCGATCGCTGGACCGAGTTGCCGACGTCAGTCCTGCCGTCGCGTATATGGACTGGGGTGCAGGCCGAGTCATTGTGATGTCACCCGATAGCTGCGATTTCACCGGTGAGCATTGGGTCCAAGTTTTGGCGTCTGGTTGGGTGAATTCCCTCGCGCGATCACCGCGCAGGGTCATCGGGGAAATGGCGGGGAAATTCCGACCAACGGGTTTGCGGGTTCCGGGTGTCGGCCAGCCGCCTTATTTGGTTTTTGCTGCCCTGATCAGTGGGTTCGCGTTAGCGGTGGGGCCAGGATTGTATATTCTCTTGGCGCGTTGGCGACGCCTGGGACTCATGGTTGTCATCGTACCTTTTTTTTCATTGTTGGTTTCTTTGGGGCTCGTGCTGTATGCAATCGTAATTGATGGTTTTGAATTTCGCGTAGCGCGTCAAAGCGGGTCGATATTGGATGGCCGGACGGGAGTCATCACCACATTTACTGACATCGCCGTTTTTTCGGGGTTGAATCCCGGCATGTACTCATTTTCTCCACATACTACACCCTTTGAACCATCGCCGGTTGGTTCAACGACGGTCAAGTCGTTTCTACCGGGTGAAACTCTCGTCCGCGGCGATTGGACGCGCGCCCGGACTCACCATCAAATGAACACCCTGACGATAACGGAGACGAGTCGGCGATTGGCTGTTTTCCAGGAAGTTGCCGACGATGGCGCAGCCACCGATTGGTGGCTGCACAACGAATTGGGATGCGTAGCAGACCTCATTTTGGTTTCCACTGCCGAAGGCCTGTACTTTGCCGCTGATATCCCGCCTGGTCGAACGAAACTCCAACGTGTACCGGACGACTCCGCGCTGCGAACGATGTGTCGGCCGTACGTTTGGTCGACCGTAAACATCAGGCCATTCAATTTTTACGAATGTAGAAACTTCTATTGGTGGGGCCAGAGCGATCCCGCTTTTGCTTGGCAATATCAGGATTTCACCGGATTATGTCAACGGTGGCAATATCCGTTGGAGGAGTCTCTGGGAACATCGACGAACTGGCTCCGAGCGGGCGAGTTCTTGGTCTTGCTGAACGCGTTCGACGGTGCGACGCAACTACGAGAAAACGAAAAGGCCATCCAGGAAAGGCACTTTATTCATGGTCGTTGGTGACGCAGTACATGTGTCCAACGGTTCACCGACCATTGATATTCAGCGCTTGACACGCTGGTTCGGCACGACCTGCGCCGTCAACGACTTCTCCATGCAAGTCCAAGCCGGTCAGGTGATGGGATTCATCGGCCCCAATGGTGCCGGCAAGACAACGACCATGCGTATCTTGGCTACGCTGGATGAGCCGGATTACGGCGATGCTTGGGTCGATGGGTTCTCGGTCATCAATGACCCCGATCACGTGCGGAAACGATTGGGATTCATGCCCGACACCTACGGCACCTATTCCAATGTGACTTGTCTGGAGTATCTGGACTTTTTTGCGCGTGCCTACGGTCTGATGGGCCCCGCGCGAGTCGCCGCGATCCGCCGCGTTCTGGATTTTACGCATATGGGCGAAATGATCGAGAAACCGATTGCCGACTTGAGCAAAGGGATGAAACAACGTTTGTGTTTGGGTCGCGCGTTGATTCACGACCCGCAAGTGCTGATCCTCGACGAGCCAGCAGCGGGTTTGGATCCGCGCGCGCGGATCGCACGAGTGTGAAGGAAATGATCGGCGAATTGCGGGCGCAGGGAAAGTCGCTACTGATCAGCAGCCACATCCTCAGCGAATTGTCCGAGATGAGCGATCTCGTCGCTATTATCGAACAAGGCAAGATGTTGGCGACGGGGACCGTGGACGAGATCCTGCACGGCGCAATCGAATCGCGCAATGAATCGAGCGTTAAGCTGGTCAGCCTGCAAGCCGATTGTATGACCGATCCGGCCACAACAGCGGCTTGGCTGGCCGCGCAGCCGCAAGTGGAGTCGCCGACGGTGGAGGGGCACACGATTGAATTTCGTTTTCCCGCAGACCCCGCACGGCAAGCCGAACTGCTGTCCGCCTTGGTATTGGCTGGGCACCGCGTGTCGCGGTTTGCCGTGAAACAACGAACACTGGAAGAAGCGTTCCTGCACGTCACACAAGGCCGCGTTCAATGAAGCCAACCTCTGCGCCTCACGACCACTCGCTGTTCCACGAGCACTCCATATTGGCGGAACCGCGCAACTTTTGGCAACGCGCAGTTCAGTGGTTTACCGATTGGTCCAGTCCGATTGTCGTCAAGGAATATCGCCAGGCCATCAAAAGCCGCCAGTTCGTTTGGACCTTCATGCTGCTGTTGTTGGCGGTCCTGATTTGGTCGTTGGGGACTGTCGCGCTGGCGATCGGAAATGACTATTCGACGGCGGGCATACACGTTTTGAATGGCTATCTATGGATCCTCGCATTTCCGGCGATCGTTATCGTGCCCTTTACGGCCTTTCGTTCCTTGGCGCGCGAATACGAAGACGAGACGATTCAATTGGTCGGGATTACGACCATGAAACCCAGGCAGTTGGTGACCGGCAAACTGCTGAGCGCCTTGTTGCAATTGACGATTTATCTGGCGGCGGTAGGGCCATGTATTGCCTTCTCCTATCTATTGCGCGGTATTGACCTGGTGCAAATCGCGTCGTCACTCGTTTATTTGATGTCGGTAGCAGTTGCGGCGACCTGTTTGGGGTTGATGTGTGGGGGACTCGGCAAGAACGCATTTTTGCGCCTAGCCATCAACCTATTCTTGATCATCGGTTTGCTGTTCCTATACATCTTCATGACGGGCTTGTTAACCGCATTGATGTTTCGGCCGAGGTACGGATCGGAAATAAACCCTGATTTGGTTATGGCCATCGTTGCGACTGTTTCTTGTGCTTTCGCCTATTTGTTTTTCGAGGCCGCTGGAGCCCAGGTTAGTTTTCCAGCCAGCAATCGCAGCAGTCGTGTGCGCGTCGGCACCGTGGTAGTGCAATCCGCAATCGCCGCCGTAATGGCATCCATTTATTTCGGCAATTTGAACGAGTTCTACGCGCAAATCGACCGGGAGATGATGCTCTTATTCTGCGCGACAACGATGTTGGCCACCCACCTGTGGGTGGTTGTCGGTAGCATGATGGCGGCCGAAAGCGGTGTCATTTCGGACCGCGTGCGCCGCGCCTTGCCCAGAACGCTGTGGGGCCGAACGTGGTTGTCCTTATTTTTCCCTGGGCCAGGTCGGGGACTGCTGTTCTCAATAACCCAAATCCTCGTTTGGCCAGTGGCCATAATCGGAGTCTGGATGGCCTGGGCACTGATCATGCAGCCACCTTGGCTTCCTGTCTGGCAAACGAGTTTGTGGGAACTCGCCACAGTATTCGAGTTTTATGCCATCAATTCGATCCTCGGCGTTGGCTATCTGTCCGGCACCTATTTGTTGTGCCATTGGCTACGCCGCCGCTTGGGTCGCACCATGTTGCCGTTGTATGGCTTGGTGATTGTCCTGATCCTCTACGCGGTCGTGAATACGGGGGCTTTTTTGACATCCGCGGTGTTGAACTCAATGAGTGGCGCGAGCGATTCCATAGATGAAATGGCGCCGATGATTGTCGTTTGGCCTGTGCTTATGGAGAAAATCGACCGACAAATGTCTATTATCGCCAACATGCGACAACCGGGCCTAGCGCTTGCGGTGCTTTCTTTTCCGCTCATACTGTCGATTGCGGCGATTGGAATTGCTGCCCGTGAATTGAACCTGCGCTGGCTGCCGACGCCGCAACGCGTGTTGGCCGAACCAAAGCACGTCTCCACCGCGAAATCGGAAGTGGAGAGCTTTGAGGACATTCTCGCCGAACGCGCGCGCGAATGATCCAATCCGTTCCGCAACCAATAATCAGTGGAAATTCGGCTCTTGTAAGCCGAAGGCATCCGCCACGCGATTGAAAAAAGCGAACAGGGCCGTGACATAGACCGCTTCAGCAATTTGAGGATCGCTCCATCCACAGGACCGCAGCCGGTCGATGTCCTCGCGGTGCGTCTCGCTGGGACGCAACGTCAGTTGTTCGACAAACACCAAGAGTTCCCGGTCCGCGTTCGCCAGGTGCTGCCCATCGCACTCGCCACGACGGACTGATTCGACCGCGTCTGATTCCTCGCCCTGCAACTGCAGGAACAGCGCATGCGCGCCGACTCAGTAACGGCACTTGTTCAACGCCGACACCAAGGTGGCGATCCGTTCCTTGGTCCGACGGTCCAAATGCCCATCCGAAAATTGAACGCGGTCGGAGAAGGCGATCACGTCGCGGAGGAAATCCGGCCGTTGGCACTTCCGTTCGCTGCGGATTGCGCGCGAACCAATCATCGTATATTTGCCGCAGTTCCCCCGTCGCGTCTTTTTCGTTCACCCAAGCAATAAATGGGTTCATGTGTTTACTCACTCATTGATTGACGACCTTTCCAACGGCCGGGCGCAAGTATAGGAATGCGCGGCGCCGCGGGTCAAGAATGGACCCTTGGGCGGCTTCTATTGTCCGCTCGCGGTTGACTACGCGCGGTCAACGCATACGCAAGGAGATCTCCCCGGAAAACGGCGGCCCGATCATCTCTCGCCAAATGGCGCGCTGTCGCTCGGTGAAGACTTCTTGTACGATCATGGCCATCAACCCTTGAGCTTCACCCGTTGACATTTGCCGCCACGGCCCGGGACCGTGCTCGGGACCGCCGACGTCGAATTGAAAGTGCAATTGCTGGATCCGCTCCTGTTGCTGCTTGCTCAGGTCCAAGCGCTTGAGCGTCTCATAGTCGCGGAAAACCGCCGGACCTAGACATTGCAATGCGATTTGGTTGAGTCGAACCAATTGGTCGGCCGCCAAAATCATGGTCAATTGTTCTTCGTGGCGCCGGGCAATGGCGATCAACTCATCGCGCGGCAGCATCTTCGGCTTGCCGCGACGGGGACCACCAAAGTCGTCTCGATTGGCCATGGGCGGTCCCCCTCCACGTCGCCCATCCGGAAAACCTTCTACCGGCCGCGGGAATGTTCCCAACACATCGCGCAGTTGGGCCCGCTGCTCTGGCGCCACGCGCAGATCGTCCAACACCGCTGGCTCCCGCAACAGGAAATATTGCCGATCCAGTCGCAACACAGCCAGGTCATCCAAGATTTTTTGCACACGATCGCGGGTGGTTTGCAGCGCGGCTTGATCGAGCGGCCGGTCGGCGCGTTCGGCGATAAATTCCTGGTAGTAAAAAAGGGCCGTTTCCAACAGTCGAGTCCGCAACCCTTCTTGGAACGGTTCATCCAACGCTTCGTCCTCGGCCAATTGAATCAACTCGTCGGTGACTTGCCGCGCCATTTCGAAACGCGACTCGGCCTGGATGGCGCGCTCGCGCTCCCGCTCCAAAGCCTGTTTCGTCAACCGTTGTTCGCGCCAAACCAGAGCCGTTGCGATGGCGAGACCAATTGTCCCAAACACGAGCAACAGACCGGCAGCATTTACATAAGCCGGATGACGCCGCAACCACTTTCGAGCCCGATCGACCACAGTCGCCCGCCGCGCCAAAATCGGGCGTTCCGAAAGAAATCGCCGCAAATCATCCGCCAACTCCGCCGCGGTCCCATAGCGTTCCGCCGGCGATTTCGCGATCGCTTTGGCCACGATCGTATCCAACTCGATCGGAATCGAGGCGTCCACCTGCCGCAAAGGTTGAGGATCGTCGTGCAGAATTTGGTACAGTAAGGCGGCACGGTCATCGGCCGGAAAAATAGGTTTCAGCGTCAACATTTCGTAGAGCGTCGCGCCGAGCGAGTAGATGTCGGTCCGGTGATCGACCTGGCCGCGCGATCCCAGTGCCTGTTCGGGGCTCATATAGCGGAGCGTCCCCACCATTTCGCCGGAACGTGTCAGAGAAGTGTCTGTCGCCACGTGCGCCAACCCAAAATCGGTCACCCACACGCGTCCTTTGTCATTGACCAGGATGTTCGCTGGTTTCATGTCGCGATGAATGACGCCTGCGGAATGGGCGAACTCCAAGGCATCCGCCACATCGGCCATCAATTGCGCCACCCAGCGGTAGCGGGATTTTCGCGCCGTCGATGTCTCGGAACGAACTTCCGTTTTCGTTTCCGCTACCGTCGCCGAATCCGGTCGTCGGGTGCGGCTTGCCCCGCGCGGCGTATCGGGCGCGGGGGACGAGCGCCAGGTTTGCAAGAGTTCCGCCAACGAACGCCCTTCGATCAATTGCATCGCATAGTAATGAACGCCCCGGTCGGTCCCGACCGCATACACTGGAACGATATTCGTGTGGTGTAATTGAGCCGCCGCGTAGGCCTCGATTTTGAATCGCTGCAGATGCCGCTCATCGAGCGCCGCGGCGAATGGCAAGACTTTCAAGGCGACGCGCCGCCCCAACGATAGTTGGATCGCCTCATAGACGATCCCCATACCGCCGCGCGCAATTTCGCGAACGATTTGGAAATCACCCAGTGGAGTCCCGGTTGACATGAGAGCGTCCCGGTTGTTTCCTCGCGACGAAGGGCTCATCGCATGCGCCAACTCGATTCCGTCGAAACATTCGTTGAGTTGCGCCGTCAAATGGGGACATCGCGCCAGGAACTCCTCGCGCTTGGGTTTTTGTCCGCTCTCGAGTAAGGCCAGATATTCGCGCGCCGCTTGCAACACCTGTGGGTCGTCGGCCAAAGAATCCAAGTCGTCGGTCATGGTTTATCTTCCGCGAAAATGCGACGCAACTTGGTGATTCCCCGCAACCAAAGTTTTTCGACGCTATCTACCGAGCGATTCATTCGAGCGGCAATTTCTGGGAACGTTAAGCCTTCCAAGTGGCGAAGGGACAATACCTCTTGATAGTCAGTCGGCAATTGGTTCAGCGCTTCGGCGACCATGCCTCCCAGTTCGAGGCCCGCCACGTGTTGGCTAGGCGAGCTGCCTGGATCAACCATCATTTGAGCGAGCCCCCAAGTCGATTGATCGAACCGCATCAGCATCGCACGTTCGAGACCAGCATTGCGGGATTGAGTACCCAGGAAACGGCGCGCCGTATTCGCCAGGGTTCCTGCCAGAATCGTGCGGAGCCATTTTTCAAACTGAGGCCATTCCGTTCCTTGAAAATTTGGGAACTGACGATGGGCGGCAAGAAATACATCCTGCACAACGTCGCTCGCGCCAACTTTCCCTTGGAGCTGGCGCCCGATCTCTTGACGCGCCAACAAACGAAGGTACGCACGTCGCGATTCCAAAAGTTGCCCCAACGCCGCAGGGTCCCCCGCTCGCGCATTTTCCAGCATCTGTTGGGCCGTTGCAGGAATCACTATCGAATGGCCACTATCTTTGGTAATCCGACAACCGAGAAATGTCTGTTCGGCTTATTTTCCCGACCAGCCGGGACTAAGGTCCCTTCCTAAGAATTTGTCACTCATTTTCTATCAATACCGCCGGATTTCCCGAGAATTGCCGTTATTGAGTTCAATTGCTGCAAATTTCTCCCTTTCCGTGGCGGTATTTCAACATTTTACGTGACCCTTCGGGCAGGAGAACAGGGACACTTTCAAAACCAGGGCCGGAACCGTGGAGAATGTAAGCGATCGCAACTGCCTGGACGCAACGTCAGGACCATCGATTTCCTCCAATGAACGTTGGCCTGTGGCCGCGTACCAAGGGCCGGCCAGCTTGTCACCGGGACTTGTTGCTCAGCACCAAACATCGTCGCCAGCCTACGAGGTCAAGTTTTTGATCGATGACGTAACGCGGTCCGAACTGGTCGCCTTTCTCAGCCGATGGCTTGCGCCCGATCCGCATGGGACATCGGCGGACAACGGCGGCTATGAAGTGACGACCCTGTACACAGACACGCCGGACGGCGACGTTTACTTCCGTAAGGGGCGATTCGCGCGCGTCAAGTACCGCCTCCGCGGCTATGGCAGTTCATCGCACGCATTCCTGGAATGCAAGAGGAAACGGAATCAGGCGGTGCGAAAACAGCGCGTGGCCATCGATCGTGCAGCGGTTGGGAAACTGGTTGAATCCGATGGCCACTCGGCAGCAACCAGCTGGTTTACCGAACGCATTCGGCGCCACTCACTGCAACCCGTCTGTTTGGTGTCCTATCGCCGCCAGGCATACTTTGGCGCCAGTATGGATGGCCCGATTCGATTGACGTTGGATCGCGATGTGCGTGGAGGACTGATCAATGGTTGGTCGTTGGATTGTCCACGGACCCGACCGATCACTATCGACAACGCGTTCATTGGTGAGTTCAAATTCTGCGGCGCGATGCCAGCGATTTTCAAACAGGCTGTGGCGCGCTGGCGTTTAGATGTGCAGAGCATATCGAAGTACCGGAGGGCCGTCGATACCTTATCGATTGACGCCGTCCGGCTTTTTGGTTCGTCAACACGAGGTGGACCATGCCGGACTGGTTGACATCTCTGGCGGCAGCCGAGAGCGAAATGGCGCTCAGTGATTTCGCTTTGCGGATCGCGATGGCCCTTTTGTTCGGAGGTTTGATCGCCGTTGTCTATCGCTTATCGCATGGCCGCGACAATCGCGAAGCAACTTCGTTTTGTACAACGCTAGTGTTGCTGTGTGGATTGATTGCGATGGTCACGATTGTAGTTGGCGGGAGTGTCGCCAAGGCGTTCAGCCTGGTCGGCGCATTATCGATCGTCCGTTTTCGCACCGTGGTCGAGGATACGCGCGACACGGCATTTGTGATTTTCTCGGTGATTGTCGGAATGGCCGTAGGATCTGGCCACATCCTCTTTCCCGCGGTGGGGATGGTCGGGGTTGGCACAACGGCTTGCGCCTTGAGTCGCCTGCACGCTTGGCGGTCGCCAAACGTGTGGATGCAATTGACCGTCCGCATGGGTTTGGGGCGGAATCCCACGGATCTGCTGCAATCGACCTTGGCGGTTGCCTGCCAGCGGGCGAGCTTGCGTGGCGCCGCCACCGCGAAGAACGGCGCGGCAATCGAATATTCCTACGATGTTCAATTGGCTTCGGCGGAGTCGTTGTCCCCCCTGGTCGCTCAATTGTCCCAACTCGAAGGCGTACTGTCCGTCGAACTGAAACAAAAATAGTATCTCATGTTTGTGGTATTGGCGAATCACAATTTGACAATTAAGAAATGGAGACGACCGATGAACCGGTGTGGAATAGTCATATTGGCAGCGTTACTGGTGATGGCGATTGTCGCTCGTGGCCAAGATGAACCGCCGCGCGGTGAGTTTGGACCACCGGCTCGGGGATCAGGCCGTGGCGGCGTCGAATTGGGCGGGCCGATGTTGGGGCCGATGATGGGGCGCGATGTGCAACGGCTGATGTTGTTGCGCATGCCGGAGGTCCACGACGAGTTAGCATTGAATCATGTGCAGCGCCAGAGCCTGCAAACGGTGATGCGAGATTTTGACCGCGAGTGGCGATCCGTCCTGGAGTCACTGGCCCCGCCGCCGGGCGAGTTTGAATTCCGCCCTCCGCCGTTTGAAGAACTGGAACAGAAATCCAACGCGATTGCCGCCAAGTTTCAATCGATCGTTGAAGAGCACCTGTCGGACGCGCAAAAAGGTCGGCTGGAACAATTGCAACGTCAGCAGGCATTTCCTGCTTCGTTATTAGACGAGTCAGTGAAGGATCAACTCGAACTGACGACCGAACAACTGCGGCAATTGGCTCTGTTCCGGGACGCTCCGCCATTTCTCCCACCACAGGAGCGGGCGCAATGGGCAAACGATGCGCTGGCGGTCTTGACCCCAGCCCAACGCGACAAATGGCAACAATTGTCGGGCAACCCGTTTGAGTTCCCGGGACCTCAACAGCGACGGGGCAGGGAAGGCAGACGCGGCGCACCTGATGGCGAAGGCCCGATGGGATTCGGCCCGCCGGACGGCCCGTTTTTCCCCGGTAGTCGCGGTGGTCCGGGGGGCCCCGGTGGGTTTGCGCCGATGAATCAAGAACGCAAGTTGTTGCCCGAATTCGATACCAATGGCGATGGCTGGCTCAACGATGAGGAACGCCAAAACGCGCGCGCCAATGGGTCGGTTCCAGGCGCGCGCGGTCCGGGTATGTTTGGTCGTCGTGGCGGCGGCACCAATCGGCAGCCGCAATCCGGTGCGCGCATTTCCCCGACCGACGTTGCGCCACTGGAAGGTGATCTGTATGACCCCACGGTTTTGCGCACGTTGTTTCTGGATTTTTCTAATAGCGATTGGGAAGCAGAACTAGAAGCATTCAATAATACCGATGTCGATGTTCCGGCCACGTTAATCGTTGATGGACAAACGTATCCCAACGTGGGGGTTCACTTTCGCGGTATGTCGTCGTATGGTGCGGTGCCGCGAGGCTTCAAACGATCGCTCAATGTTTCGCTCGATTTCATCGATTCGAATCAAAGGCTTAATGGCTATAAGACACTCAACTTGCTGAACTCCCACGGCGATCCGTCGTTCATGCACACGGTTTTGTATGCGGAAATTGCGCGGAATTTCATTCCCGCGCCCAAGGCCAACTTTGTACGCGTTGTTATCAACGGCGAAGACTGGGGGTTGTATGTGAATGCGCAGCAGTTCAACAAAGACTTTGTGGCGGAAAACTACCCCAGCAGCAAAGGCGCACGCTGGAAAGTGCCGGGCAATCCGGGGGCGCGTGGCGGTTTGGAATATCTCGGCGACACTATCGACCTCTATCGACAACGCTATGAAATCAAATCGGACGACAAAGACGAAAGCTGGAAAAAGTTGATCGATCTCTGCCGGACGCTCAATGAGACACCGGTCGATCAACTGGAAGAAGCCCTGGCGGACAAACTCGACATCGACGGCGTCCTGTGGTTTTTGGCGTTGGATGTCGCGCTCGTCAACTCCGATGGCTATTGGGTGCGGGCCAGCGATTACAATCTCTGTATGTCGCCTGAAGGCAAGTTCCATGTCATTCCACACGATCTGAATGAAACATTCAGTACCGAAATGATGGGGCCGAGAATGGGCGGTGGACCGGAACGCGGCCGAGGTGCCGGTGGAGTCCCCGGCGGCGAACCGGAAAACAATGCGCGCCCGGGCTTTGGACCTCCGGGAATGGCAAGTGGGGGCGGAGTTCGGTTGGACCCGTTGGTGGGACTTAACGATCCGACCAAACCGTTGCGAAGTCGGCTATTGGCCGTCCCATCGCTCCGCGCGCAGTATCTTCGCAATGTTCGAACGATCGCCGAGAAATGGCTCGACTGGGAGACGTTGGAACCACGCATTGCGCAGCACGCCGAACTGATTGAGCCCGTCTTAGTCGATGATGTCAAAAAGCTCTCTTCGTTGCCCGAGTTCTATCGAGCGATTGCGCGGACCCCAACCGGCGAGGAAAACCCCCGGGATAGCGGTCGCGGCGACATCGTACCGAGCCGTGGCGACAATGATCCGGGCCGCGATCGGATGGGTTCCGGCAGAGGGCTAGGCCTTCGCGACTTTGTGAACCAACGCCGAGAATATCTCTTGCAACACCCGGCGATCCTCGAACTAGACCGCTAGCACGCCAATAGCGCCAATACCAATAGGTGCCACCCACCTATTGGACACACATTTTTTAAATCCGGCTTGTACCAGCAGGCCGGTTTTTGTAATTAGGTGCCCGCCAACGCAGTTGACGCTTGGTTTTTTCTCTAGGGCTGTCCCGCTGATGCGGCTAGCACAGTGAGACCTTGGAATCCAATCAATGAACCGACATCAGGGCGATACATGGCGGGCGTCGTCCATGGGGCGCGGTCTGACCGGCAACGTGCCGTGGCGGATGCGCTCGAGTCATAGCGCCCTATTGGTTGGCTTGGCGGCTGTTCTCGTTTCTGGATGCCAGGCCTGGAATGGAACAAAGGTCCAAAACGGCAAACAGCCATTGCGCACGACACTGCCCGAAGACGCCGCGCAGACTTTCCGCTTGCAGAGTCCCGATGACCGGCCACCATCCCCGACGGTTTCGGCCGCAGCGCGTCCGCAGTTGGACCCGCGCGCCGCTGAACAAGTGATTGCGGATGTCGTCGTACGCGGCAATCGCGCGATCCCCGAACATCAACTCATGCGCAACATTCAAACGCGACCGGGCAGATATTTTGACCCCGATCTTCTGCAACAAGATGTGGACCGGTTGTGGCGAATGAAAGAGGTCAAGCGAATCAACGGACCGTTTCTGGAGTATACGACGGACGGGATCGTAATCACCCTGGAGGTTGTCGAAAAGCAACTGATTCGTTCCGTGGAGTTTGTCGGGAACCGCGGCATTTCCGATCGGCAACTGATGAAGCAAACAGGTCTGACCGACGGACAACCGTTGGACGTGCACGAAGTCCGTATGATCAAAAGCCGAATCGAGGAGTTTTACCGCGAAAAAGGGTATCCGAAGACGCAGGTCGAGATCGTCTCTGGGACCGAGGCAGCCGACGACAAGGTCGTGTTTTTGATTTGCGAAGATCAACAACAGCGCGTATGGCAAGTGCAGTTCGAAGGAAACGAAGTCGCCTCGGACGCGCGGCTGCGGACGATGATCAAATCCAAGCCCGGCATTCTGAAGACCTTTGGCGGGTTGGTCCAGCGCGACGAAATCGAACAAGACGTACTGCGAATAGTCAACTACTATCGCAGTCTGGGGTTCTTCAGCGCCCGCATTGGCCGTGAGGTTGTCGAGAGCAATGACGGGCGATGGCTGACACTGAGGTTCATTATTGACGAAGGGCCACGATACCGCGTCCGCAACGTTTTATTTGCCGGCAATCAGGTTTTCTCCAGCGAAGATCTGGACAGCGCGGTAAAGCTCAAACCGGACGAGAATGGGCCGGTGCACTTTAACGTAGCCAAAATGAACCGCGATACCGCCAATCTCCGCGACGTGTACGGGTCGTACGGATATGTGTTTGCTCAAGTCGAAGCCGAACCGCGATTTTTGGAAGAGCCCGGCCTGTTGGACATCGTGTACAAAATTGAAGAGGGCGAACAGTACACGGTCGGCAAGATCAATGTGTACATCGACGGAGACGCTGGCGTCACCAAACGCGAGGTCGTTTTGAATCGACTGAACTTGCGTCCCGGCGACTTGATTGACATTCGTGAAATCCGCAATGCGGAGCGACGAATGAACTCAGCGCAGATTTTTGGCGGCAGTGACCCCAGTTTACCGGGTGCACCCGCGCGGATTGTGGTTCGGCCGCCGGAGCTGAACAAACGTGGCGCCATCGCCAACAACGGGTCAACAACGATGCGATAGATGGGACAGCCAAACGACGGCATGGCGCGAAGCACAATATTTTGGATGACTGCGATCGGTGCGTGCATCACGTCCGGATGTTCGGCGTTTGCGCCGCGGGACATCGATGCGCACGTTTATCGCGCCGCCGCCTGGGATCATTACGTCAGCACCGGAATAGCCGCCACGCCAGAAACGGACGGACTGTCGATCGAGACCGGATCGACCGAACCACACATTGCGCACAACAACTCCGCGGCCAGTTTGGTTTCGACCGCGCATGACGGGCCGATTGTGCGCGGGCAAGACCCACAGGACGGACCGGTTCAACCAGCAGCCTATCAATATCCCGAAACTCAGTCCGCGCCTGGAGGCTGGTTGGGTGGTCCACCCGCCTCTGGTTTCCAACAGCCATCGATGCGTACCGGTTCGCCAAATGAACCATTTCCATTGCTGCAACCCTATGCGCCCTCCGGCGTGGGGACCTTTCCGTTGAACTACACCAATCAGGCTGATTTGGACATCTATGTTTCCGAAACTCAGACTGGCCGGATCAACTTGGGTGGCGCGTACAACTCCGACAACGGCCTGGTCGGCCAATTCGTGATCGACGAACGGAACTTCGACATTCTCCGATTTCCTCGCAGCTTCCGCGATCTGCGCGACGGTACAGCATGGCGCGGAGCAGGGCAGGGTTTTCGATTGGAATTGGTCCCTGGAAATCGCGTGCAGCGGTATTTGGTCAGTTTTACAGAACCTTACTTGTTGGACACCCAAGTGAGCCTATCGGTCAGCGGCTACTTGTTCGATCGGAACTATTTCGATTGGAACGAGCAGCGCTTGGGGGGCCGGATTGCATTGGGATACCGCTTGACTCCGGACTTGAGTGTGAGTGTCGCCGTCCGCGCCGAAAACGTTGAGATTTCGGATCCCCGCGTCAACACGTCGCCGTCACTCAATAGCGTGGTCGGGGACAGCGACTTGTATCTTGGTCAGGTCAGCCTGGTCAACGATACACGTGACCATCCGTTCTTGCCGACGGAAGGCCACTATTTGTCGATGACGTACACCCAAGGATTCGGTGAATTTGATTTTCCGCGAGGCGACCTGGAGTATCGGCGCTATCGATTGATCTATCAACGGCCTGACTTGTCGGGACGCCATACGTTGAGCTATGGCACACGACTGGGCTTTTCCGGCAGCGACACGCCGATGTTCGAGAACTACTTTGCTGGAGGTTTCTCGACGTTGCGCGGTTTCAATTTCCGCGGCGCAGGGCCAGTGGAAGGGGATGTGCGCGTGGGCGGCACCTTCCAATTCTTGAACACGGTCGAGTATATGTTCCCGCTCACTCCCGACGACATGATCAAGGGTGTGGCCTTTGTCGATTTCGGTACCGTCGAGGACAGCGTGAAAATCAACTGGCAAGATTTCCGCGTGGCGCCTGGCTTCGGCTTTCGCGTCCACATGCCCGCCGCAGGGTTTGGGGCGCCACTGGCCTTTGATTTCGCATTCCCAGTCAATCGTGCCGACACGGACGACCGTCAGATCTTCAGTTTCTATCTGGGTGTCGGACGATAACGTTCAGGACGAGGTGGCGGAAGTCTTCCTGACCGAGAATTGACTACTCCAACTCCGTTATTCCCTGACGGGTGCTGCCGTCGTGTTTGTGCATCAATGCGCTCAAACACACATCAGAGGAAACAACGCGTATTTGCGATCGCATTCGGCTGGCTCAACTTCGTTAGAGAATCTGTGGATGATCGGCACGATCTCTCGGGCGAACGAACGGAAATACGCCGGTTAGGCGTGCCTCGCAAAGCCAGTAGCGAGGTATTATGTTCGGAATGGCTGATTGCTGGCGTGGCCGATACAATACGAAATTTCCAAGACGTTCCCCGTTCGTTTAATCCTGATGGAATTCAACATTGTCATTATTGGCGGTGGCATCGTGGGATTAGCTACGGCCTATCGCATCGCACAGCGTAATCCCCATGTTTCGCTGACTGTGCTGGAGAAAGACGCGGAGGTCGGCCTGCACCAGACTGGCCACAATTCCGGGGTGCTGCATTCAGGCATTTATTACAAGCCGGGTTCCCTGAAGGCCATCAATTGCCGACAAGGCAAAGTCGAAATGGAACGGTTCTGCGACCAACATGGTGTCCCCTATGACGTGTGCGGCAAAGTGATCGTGGCAGTCGATCGCTCCGAAATTCCGTTGCTGGAGAATATTTACCAACGCGGCCAAGCCAACAACGTGCGCTGCGAGATGATCGGGTCCGAACGACTGCGCGAGCTCGAACCGCATGCCGCCGGTATCCAAGCCATTCACGTCCCCGAAGCGGGGATTGTCAATTACCGCGCCGTGTGCCTGAAGTTTTCCGAGCTGCTGCGCAATTGGGGCCATCGGATCGAATGTGGTGCGCCTGTCGTCCAATGGCGGAGCGATGGCCCGCGCTCGGTCGTGATCACACGACAAGGTGAGTTCACGGCACCGTTGGTGATCAATTGTGCTGGGCTGCATTGCGACCGGCTGATGCGCATGGCCGGCGAAAAGCCGGCGGCGAAAATCGTTCCCTTCCGCGGTGAATATTATGAACTGGTCCCGGAGGCGCAACATTTATGCCGTAACTTGATCTATCCCGTCCCCGATCCCAAGTTTCCATTTCTGGGAGTCCATTTCACGCGGATGATCGATGGCGGGGTCGAATGTGGTCCGAATGCCGTTCTCGCGTTTGCTCGAGAAGGATACTCGAATTGGCGCATCAGTCCGCGCGATCTATTTGAAAGCCTGACCTACCCAGGCTTTCTGCGCATGGCCGCGCGGCACTGGCGCAAGGGCTGTGGGGAAATGTGGCGATCCTTGAGCAAAGGGGCGTTCGTCCGGGCATTGCAACGGCTGATGCCGGAAATTGAATCGCGCCATTTGCGACCCGCACCGGCCGGCGTCCGCGCGCAAGCCGTTACTTGGGACGGGGCGTTGGTCGATGACTTTCTGATCGTCGAAACCGAACGGGCGATCCACGTCAACAATGCCCCCTCACCCGCCGCCACGGCATCCCTGAACATCGGCCAGATCCTCGCGGAAATGGCACTCAAGAGATTTTCATCTGCCGGTTGAAAGGCGCGAAATAGGCTCCGAGTTTATTCGGTGTGGTTTACGCCTCGCGCAACCAAGGCATGAGCGCCCGCAAACGTTGGCCAACTTCTTCGATAGGATGTTTCGCTGCTTGTGCGCGGAATTTCAACAACTTTGGCGAACCGTTCCGACAATCGGCTAAAAACTCCTGGGCGAATTCGCCCGAGCGAATTTGCTCAAGCGCGCTACGCATCGTGTCACGCACGTGTGCATCGATCACCACTGGACCGCGCGTATAGTCTCCATACTCCGCTGTCGTCGAAATCACGTCCCGCATGCCAGCCAATCCGACGCGGTGCAATAAATCGACAATGATCTTCAATTCATGCAGACATTCAAAATAAGCCAATTCGGGTTGGTAACCCGCCTCGACCAACGTTTCGAACCCGGCCACAACCAATTGCGTCAGTCCACCGCAGAGCACCGCCTGCTCACCGAACAA
>JACTND010000298.1 GCA_014584305.1 Planctomycetota bacterium
CATCGACAAAATGAAGCCGAAGACTGATTGGGAACCCTGCGCGAAGTGCGTACCGAGCCAGCTTGCTGATGCGCGAATGTGGGGAATCTAGCCCATCCCAGTCCGAATCCCATCACCCGCCTGCCATCCGCCGCACCCCTGAAAACCCGACCAACGGCTTCGTCCACACGCACACTCCCGAACCGCCCTCCACGTGCCGAACAGTCGTGTGGATGTCTCCTTTTGGGTTAGGCGGGTTCGTCGAAGAGGCGGCGTTGGCTGTCGGATTTGTGGGGCGCGGATATCCCCACATGCTCGAAGGCGCGGGGGGTCGCGACGCGCCCGCGGGGAGTGCGCAATATCAGTTCGGATCGCAACAAAAATGGCTCCACATCGTCTTCCAAGGTGTCACTGGAGGTGCTCATCGTGGCGGCAATGGTCTCGACGCCGACCGGGCCGCCGCCGCAGACACGAATGAGCGTCTCCAAATATCGTCGGTCCTGGCGATCCAAACCGCGTTCGTCGATCTCGGCCATACGGAGCGCGTCATGGGCGACTTGTAAATCGATCCGCCCCGAGGCGCGGCTCTGTGCGAAATCGCGAATCCAGCGCAAGCGATTGTTGGCCACGCGGGGAGTGCCGCGGCTGCGACGCGCGATTTCGACCGCGGATTCCCGATCGATTTCGACTGCCAACTTGGTGGCATTTCGCAGGACAATTTCCGTCAATTCGGCGTCGTTATAGTAATCGAGATGTTCGCGAATCTGGAATCGATCGCGGAGCGGCCCTGTCAACATCCCGGCCCGCGTCGTCGCTCCAATCAACGTGAACGGCTTGAGATTAAAACTGTGCGTGCGGCCATTAATTCCCTCGCCGATAATCATGTCAATGCGAAAGTCCTCCATGGCCGTGTACAAGTATTCTTCGACGGCCTTGGGGATGCGATGGATTTCGTCGATGAACAGGACCTGCCGGTGCTGTAAATTCGTCAGGTTCGGTAACAAGTCTTTCGGCGCTTTAAGCGATGGTCCGCTCAAAAAATCAATCCGGACCTCCATTTCGGCGGGGATGCACGTGGCAAATGTAGTCTTACCCAATCCCGGCGGGCCATCGAAGAGAATATGCCCCAACACATCCCCCCGCTGTTTGGCGGCATCGATGGCGATTCGCAGCCGCTCAATGACGTCGCGCTGCCCCACCATTTCACTGATCCGGGTGGGACGAAGCCGGGGATCATCCTTCTTCAGATCGGGCAAACTGGATACCAGCGTTTCGCGAGACATCGTTATTATCTAAAATTTGGAAGCGTCCGCAAACGTTATACCATATTCACTAATTCGCCGAAATGCTGTTCGTTTGATGCCACGCCGAACCGACAAATCATGGCCTCGCCGATTCGACGAATCCACCGATGGAATCGCCGTTTTGTCAACTGAAGGCCAAGTCATGTACGCCAACGCGCATTTGGCCGATTGGCTGCATTTGCCGCTAGACAAACTCCTCGGCGCGCGATGTGATTTTGCATCCGGAATTGTCCGCGACAATCCGGCAAGTGTCGTCGCAGGCCTCGCCGTTCCGCCGGATGATACGGGTGCGACCTCCATTCAAACCACGGTGACCGTGACGCGAATGAACGGAACGATCGCACAGGCCCAGGCCCTTTATGTTCCCCTGCGATCCGACCGTAACACGCCACCCGCTTGGCTGATATTCGTCGATTTGACGAATCAAGGGAGCACTACGGCCTTGAACGCTTCGTTGACCATCGAACGATGCGGAACGATACCGCTGTCGCCAGCGGACATTCGCTCGGCGGTGGCAGCACATGTTGCCGCCTCCGACGGCAATCAGATCGAGTTCTCCGTTTTTCCCGGTCTCAGCCCGGATGCCGAACGAATTCGCCGCGTTTCCCAATGGATCATTGCCAGTCGCGCCGATGTATTCATTTGGGGTCCGGCCTATTCCGGCCGCGCCCATCTAGCCCGCGCGATTGTCCAGCTTGGATCGAATCAGCCAGGAGCGCTTCCGGTCAGCGTTGATTGTCGGTTGATGGATGCGGAGTCCTTGCAGCGCACGCTGACGGCCACCTGCCGTCACCAGCCCGCCTCGGAACGGAGCGTGTTGTTGCGTGAAGTGGACCTACTTTCCGCGGAGTGCGCCGCGGAACTGAAGGGTTATCTCAGCTTGCCCAACCACGGCGTTCGCGTCTTGGCCACGGCGGTTCGGTCATTGGATGAATGTGTGGCGGCAGGCGTACTGGATTCGCAACTGGCTGCACGCCTCGGCGGATTAACGCTGGAGATTCCTCCACTTCGGCGGCGGCCGGAGGATATCCCGCTCTGGGCCCAAATGCTCCTCGAAAAATGGTCGCGGGGGAGCCGTGACACGGTTCGGAGTTTCGCCCCGGCGGTTTTAAAACAGTTTGCGGAATATACCTGGCCGGGCGAAATCGGCGAGTTGCGCGATGTCATCCGCCAAGCGGCAGAACACTGCGCGCAAAACCAAATTCTATTGGCAGATTTGCCGGATCGTTTTCGTTTAGCCCATGCGGCCTCGCAGACGCCGCAACGCATTTTGAACACATTGGTGCTGGACGACTATCTGGCCGATATCGAACGCAGGCTGCTGGAGCGCGCACTGCGTCAAGCGCGCTGGAACAAATCGAAAGCAGCGCGGGCATTATCGATCAGCCGCGCGCGTCTCATCCGCCGCGCCGATCAATTAGGGATTCAATTCCCCACTGACGACATTCCGTTTCAAGTAATCGAGGATGAGCCCGATGAAGGTTGAAAGGAACGGACCGGCTATGGAAGACGGATTGTCCGAGTTCGGTCGTGTCGCACTGCAATGGCCGCCGCCGAAAATAGGTCTGTGGAATCCCCAAGGGGAATGGTGGGCGGCGTTGCAACCAGCGGCCAATTCGTATGGCTGGTTGCTCGCGCCAGTGGAAGAACTAGCTCAACTTGATGGCATCACCCATCTCCAACCGCGCGCTGCGGCAGTGGTTGCCTGGTCGGATGCGTGGACGGCCGCCGATTGGGTGGAAGTGGCACTGCTCTGCCACCGCGCACCAACCTTGATCGTCGGGGCCGAGAACTGTGAGCCGTGGGAGTTACTGCTGCGTCAGTTTGGCGCCGTTGGAATATTTGGCTCAACCTTGCAAGCGCCTAGCGCTGTTCGTCTAATGATTAGACTGTTTCGGGAGCCATCTCCCGCTTGGTGGTCATTGGAAGAGCTCGTAGAAAGCGACCTGCGATGGGATTCTGAGGCATCGGCTGGCGGCTCGAAATCGGGAACTCGATAGCCGATCGACGTTCCCCGGTGGATGCCGAGCGCTTCCAAGTCCGTTATCAAATGTACGTGGAACCATAATGTCTGAACAAACCCAATGGTCGGCGGAAGATGTCCGCCGCGCTCTCGGACAAGTCCGAGAGCCCGAAACGGGACGTCCGCTCAATGCCACCGGCCAGGTTCTGGATGTGGCTGGGGACGAGCGACGCATTGCTGTCCGCATCGGCTTAACCTCCTTCGTTAGCCCATTGGCGTTGCACGTAGAGGACACGATACGCGATACGCTCCGGGCGCAATTCCCTGGAATACCGAACGTCGAGGTCGAGATGACGACGTTCAGCCGTCCGCCATTGGCCCGCGGAACGTTGGATCTGCGCGCTAAAGCTGTGATCGCGGTCGGTTCCGGCAAAGGGGGCGTGGGCAAGAGCACGGTAGCGCTCTGTTTGGCGCTGGCCTTACAGCGCAGCGGTTGTCGCGTGGGGTTGTTGGACGCCGATGTCTATGGGCCGAGCCTGCCGCAGTTGACCGGCGTTCACGGGCCGGTCGGCAAGCGCGGGGAGAAAATCGCGCCGCAGGAATATCTGGGAATGCCGTTGATGTCCATTGGATTCCTGGTCCCTCCCGATCAAGCCGTAATTTGGCGGGGCCCCATGTTGCACTCCACCCTCAAGACGTTTTTGAACGATGTTGATTGGGGAGATCTGGACTATTTGATCGTCGATATGCCGCCGGGAACGGGCGACGTGGCGTTGTCATTGTCGCAGTTCATTCCTCTGACGGGGGCCGTTGTCGTTTGTACGCCGCAACAAGTCGCCTTGATTGACGCGATCAAAGCGGTGGCCATGTTTCGGCAGGTCAAAATCCCGGTGTTGGGCGTGGTGGAGAACATGAGCGGCTTTTTGTGCCCCGACAACGGCAAGCGCTACGACATATTCGGCAAAGGAGGCGCACGCGAGTACGCAGAACAGTCGGGAGTTCCGTTTTTGGGCGACCTGCCGATCCACATCCCCTTACGAGAACGGGGCGACGCCGGTGAAACAGTGCTGAATTTCGAGGACCCGCAAATCGCCCCCTACTTGGAAAGCCTGGCCTTTCAATTGGCGCTTGAGATTGCCCGGCGCGCCGAACAGACATCGGGCCGAATGGAATTGCCGGTGTTGCGGTAGGCAGGCAACGGTCGGCTATGGCGGGAAATACCTCGATGGTCCGGCCGGCTTGTGGCAGAGGTTAATAATTGAGTTGCAGTTGAAAGCGCAACACGTCGCCGCGAAACTGGCCGTAAGATGACTCGCCGGGCGTAGCGATGGCGCGGGTGTTGGTGCGATCGGTGATGAGGTACGAGGTCGTCAATTCAACGCCTTTGCCGAATTGCCACTCGACTCCAAGTTCATGTTCGGAGATGGTTACAAAAGGCGCGTTCCGTTCGTTTTTGTATCCGCCTTCATAGAACGTATAGCGATAAAATGGAAACCATGTCCCGTGGTCGCAGGTCTTGATTTGGTACATCGTCATCACGTAACCGCCCTTCAAGTGCCGGCGCAGCACCTCCGTTTGGTCCGGGTTGAGGGCCGGGCCGCTCCCCACATTCCATTCCGCTTGAAAACCCCACGGCTGTGGATACCAGACAAATGACCCTGCCCAACGATCCTCATAGATCCCTCGTGCATTCCCCGTTTCGAGAGTCCCCAGCGGGCGAACTGCCGGCCCGACACCGAGCGGGCTAATCGGGGATGACAAGACGACAAACTCACCGATGTATCCCTGCACGCCAAACTCCAGGTGTTGTCCCGAGTCCAGCGTCCAGGGAATGGCCAGCCGGCTGACCAGATGCAGATTGTCATTGAGTTCCTGCAACGAGCCGCCTTGTCCGGCGTAGGCCCCAATGCCGAACAGTCCGTAATTCCCAGACCCTTTTAAACCTTCATCCAATACGGACTTAAAAAAAGCTTGTGCAGGCTCGGGAGTGAAGTAATAGAAAATGCCCAAATCGCGTTCGTTGCGGACGGCCGAATTCAGGGAATCGCTTCGGTCCAGCGGCAGACGATTGGAACTCGATTGCAGATTCTCAAAACCATAAGGAACCTTCGATGCGCCAGCCCGCAAACGATGGACCTTGTCCTTCGTCAAATAGATATCGCCATACCAGTCGCGAATTTGAACGAAGTTCGTTCCATCTGGGCTGCCCGGAGGAGTCACAGCAAAATCGGGCTGCAAATAAACATACAAATTCTCCGTCACATCGGCGGCGAGGATCAATCGCGCCCGGCGAATGAAGTACGATTGGTTCTCGCCGATCGACCGGTCACCTACCGTTTGGGCCGGGGCACCAAACGCATCTTCCCGGAGGACTTCATTGAATCGAAATTGTGCATATCCCCGCAGCGAGTATTTTTCAAACCAGGACTTCTCCTTAGCGGGAGTCGGCTTGGGATCGACATCTTTTTGTTCGCCCCCGATTTTCAAGTCTTGATCCTCGTTCTCGGTGGGCAATTCCTGGGAATGCGCAATTCCGATTTGGACGGTCCCCGGCAGGCCATTCTGAGCAAACCTCGACCCGATTGTGCTCCATGAACCATGGTCAAACGAATGCGCGGTGGGGTCAGACTGTGCTTGGCAAATGACATCGGGAAGAATAGTCATCAAACCAAATACGAGATAAAGGACGGCCGTGTGCAGTAAATGCCACGGAGCTCGTACGTGAAAAACTAAGCACGACTTCGAACGATGGGTTTTCATGACGGGTCAGTGGAAGTCTAAGCGTTTCTGCGAAAACGCTCGCCGCCTCGAACCACGCTGAAAACATTTGATAATGTTTCGGTGCGCACACGCTCAAGGTCCGCGCTGGCGGCGTGCTGTCGAACGACAACTCTATATTTGTCGTCAAGAAACTACACAGTTCAAACCATCTGGAAGCCAACGACCTCTTCCGCGATCCGTCAAAGTGCCCACAATGGACGACGAGTCTCCGGCGGACATTCCTCCATCATCGAATCCATGCTGATTCTTAACGAGCAAAACCGGTGTATCCGTTACAAATTCCCCATATTCAAGCGCAGACCGCCATCAGTTGGCCTTTTTTCGGTTGAATCGGCTATTGGGGAGGCCCTTTTGGTTCGGAAGTGGAATGCGAGAAATCGGACTACATGCGTCCCGATTGGATCCATGCATTCCCGGCGCTAAAACCCAACGACTTAGGATGATACGTGC
>JACTND010000047.1 GCA_014584305.1 Planctomycetota bacterium
CATCGAGTAACTTGGGGGTGGCGAACATGCAGCGGATACTGTGTCCGGCGGTAAGGATCGTAATCGCTTGTTCGATGCAATGTTGTTTGTACGCTTCGAGATGCTCCATCCAGCCTTTCTTGATCAGTTTGATCACCCAACGCGGATCGAGATCGATACAAAAACAAATACCCCCACGAAACTGGCACAGATGCTCGACCGCCAAGCGCAACCGACGCGGACCGCTGGGGCCCAACATCAACCAGTTGCCGCCCCGCGGAAAATACGTTTCCGGCAGCGTCTCGCTGAACAGTTCGTAATCGACGCGATGGTCCTCGATCACGACGCGGCTCTTTGGCACTCCGGTGGTACCGCCCGTTTCAAACACATAGGTGGGTCTGTCGGCAAATGCTTTCGGGCGCCAGCGCTCGACGGGGCCGCCCCGCAGCCATTCATCCTCAAACGGCGGGAATTTCCGCAAGTCCTCAAAACCTCGAATATCCCGCAACGGATCAAACTTCAGCTCAGCCTTCTTGGCCAGCCAAAAAGGACAGCCCGTCGATTCGTGGAAGTGCCATTGCACAATTTCATAGGTGTGCGCATCGAGCAAGGAACGAGCCTCCTCGACCGCTGGTTTGTCGGTGGCCGCGATGGTGGTCATGGACGTTAATTCACTTCCATTGAATCATTGATCGATCTCTTGACGCGAAACGGGCTTCCCCGTTCTCGTTCCGACCTTGGCTTTCATGCTACCCCTGGCGTGCCGCATGGTCAACTCGCTGGCACAGTTGCAACAACAGCCCGATAACGATCAGAGCGCCGCCCGCCAGTGTCCCCCAATGCGGTGGTTGATAATTTGGCAAATGGCGATAGGCGAACCAAACCCACAGAGGCAGGAACAACGGCTCCAACAACAACAAGGCGGACGCTTGGGCGCTCGGCACCGCGCGGATCGCTATCGCGAACAAGACGTAGGGCAGCCCCATCTGCAACATGCCGAACAAGGCCAGCATGGTGCCTTGTGTCGCATTGGGAAATACACCGGCCTGCCAAACGAACGGCGCCAATACCAGTGCCGTTACCGCGTGGTTGACGAGTATGATCCACGCGCTGTCCAGGTCCCGCATCCAGCGCAGCGTCAACACGATTCCGGCAAAACAGAGTCCCGAAGTCAGGCCCAATCCGATGCCCAACGGCGACGTTAACCAATCACACGTTGACAAGACCAGGCCGACTCCAATTGCTAGAACCAGCCAGCTTGCCAAGTGCGAGCGCGGCGGCCGCTCGCGCAACAGGAGCCAACTGCCAGCCAACACCCAAAATGGCGCCGTGTACTGCAACCAGATGGCCTGCGAGGCCTCGACGAAGACCATGGCGCTCAAATAACTGGCGTTCATCGCGGCGAATAGAGCCCCCGACAACAACAGCCGCTTGTCCCAACGAATGCGCCGCACGCACAATGTCAAAAGCAAGCCGGCGAACATTGCGCGCCAAAACGCCAAGGCGACTCCGCGCGACTCGGGGGCCCAATCGCCAAACGCTGGCGATTTGACGAACAGAGCGCTGGTGCTCCACAACAGGGCCGCCAGGATGATCAAAATTCGGCCCGATGAGATCGTCATGGTCGTGGAAGACAGGGAACCGGGCCAACCGCTGCGCGATAATGGCGGGTCAGGCTATTTCTTGCGGTGACGAATTCGCGACCTCATGCGCCGCTTCTTCCGACCCAATTTTCGCCGACCTTTTCCCGTTTTCTTGACCCCCACGCGCTGATGCTCCGTAGTTAATGTGTGTTTTGCAACCGCCATGTATCGGATTGAACCCCGTTAATTTAGCGGATTCTGGCCGGTTTCATCAAGTCCGGGGCTTCCGGCCTGCGGAGAATTACAGGATAATCGCGGTTCCTTGCCGGTCGGCCAGAATTTCAGAAACCATCGGGCACGTGCGCGTGTACTGTCTTCTGGCGATGAATAGGCAAATTTTTGTTTTAAAACAGAAAGGTCAAAGAGAATATGAATGCTGTCCGGTGTCCTAACTTGGTAGAAATGGCAAGCCTCTGCTTGCTGTCGTTGATTTGGGCTTGTCCTTCTATCGCCCCCGCGCAGACGGAAACGCTGCGCTGGAAACTCCGCCCCGGGCAGTCGTATGACGTCGAAGTCAAGATGAACATGCTTCAGGAAATGAAAGAAATGGGAATGGAAACTCCCATTGAAATGATTATCAACATGCGCTGGGACATCACTGAAGTTAACGGTGAGGAGATCTCTTCCGAGCAGTCCATCAGTCGTATGCGAATGAAAATGGAAAACCCGTTCATGGGGAATATGGAGGTTGATACGGATAAAGGTCGGGGAAGTGCCGACGAGATGATGGGCCAAGTTTTCGACATGATCGGTGAGAAGTTTAAACTCGTCATGAACTCGCGCGGCGAAGTGCTGAAACTCGAAATCCCCGAGGCGATGCAAGGTGGTGACCCAATGAATCCGGCGGGACAAATGTTCAATGCCGACTCGTTGAAGCAAATGTCCAGCATGATTGTGTTTCCGGAAGGCCCCGTCGCCGTGGGTGATTCGTGGAACACTGCTGAAAATGTGGAAATGCCCCCCATGGGCAAAATGAAAATGGGCAACAAGTTGACTTACAAAGGGACAGAATCGGTCGATGGCAAGAACCTGCATCGGATCGATGTGGACACCACGATTGACATGGAAGCTGCCGATAACGACATGGGTTTCACGATCGAAGTGACCAACGCCGGTGGCAAGAGTACCATTTACTTTGATAACGCGGCCGGCTGCGTCGTGAAGCAAAACGGAAGCCAGGACATGGATATGAACATCGATGCGGGCGGGCAAAAGATTGGCATGACCATGAAACAGCAAATGTCCGTGAGCTTTAAGAAGCTTGACTAACGACCCGGAAAGTCGGGTTGACAGCAATAGTACTTCCGCGGCGGCAACCCCGCCGCGTTTTTTTATCTTCAAAAATTAGGTGCCACCCACCTTTTGAAATTTTGAGATTAGGTGCCACCCACCTTTTGCGGTGGTGTGCCAATTTGGCACTTAACGTGCTCGGTTCCTTTTCCCGGATGGACTGTGTCTGGAGGCTCCGCAGTTTGTCGGTCCTGCGGCTCTTTGTTGGCCTCGTTTCCTTGGTCTGGTGGCGTTCAAATTGTGGGTGTCCCCTTTTTGGGTTTTTGCGTGTCCCTTTTTTTGGGGAGGGTGGTGTGTTGTAATGGGCGCATGGGAAGTGACGAGGGATATCGAACGCTGGGCGCCATCGTGCTCGCCGGAGGACACGGACGACGGATGGGGCAGGACAAATCGCAACTGGTGTGGCAAGGTGAGACGTTTTTGGGCCGCATCTGCCGCTCCTTGGTCTTGGTCGCCGATCCCATCGTGGTCGTCGGGCGGCAGGGACACTTGCCTCCCACGCCCCCCGGAGTCGCCGTGATTGAGGATCGACAATCGGGCATCGGCCCGTTGATGGGGTTGGCCTCGGGATTGGCCTATTTGATGGAACGACGCGTTGAATGGGGGTTTGTTACGACCTGTGACGTTCCCTTGATTCAGCCCGAACTGGCTAATCGATTGTTGGTTTTGGCGCAAAACAGTGAGGCCGCGATTCCAATAATAGAAGGCCACGTGTTTGGCTTAACAGCGGTTTATCGGACGAACTTGGCGCCACGACTTTTCGAGTTGATTGACGCTGGATTGCGACGCGTGCGCGATTTACCGCAGCAGCTGAAGTGCCACATGGCTGACATGGCCGAATTGGCGGATATCGATCCGCAAGCGGCAAGCTTTCGAAATATCAATACTCCCGAAGAGTACGCTCAACTGACGAGTTTTCCGTCTGCTGTGGACACCTGGAATCGAAACATCGACCTGTTCGCCGCGGATGCCGCCATCGGAACGCTACGTCAGGTGGTCCGCGAGTTTGTCGACGAACGGAGTTGGGGGCAATTCCATTCCCCGAAGAATTTGACGATGTCGTTGGCCGTCGAAGCCGCGGAGTTGATGGAGCATTTTCAGTGGCTGACAACGGACGAATCACGCCAGGTGCGAGAGGATCACACGAAGAGAGACGAAGTTATCGAGGAGATGGCTGACGTTTTTTGTTATTTACTGGCGTTGGCAAATGAACTGGATGCCGATTTGGCCGTCGCGTTAGTCCGCAAAATGGAGAAAAACCGGCAGAAATACCCGGTCGATCAGTTTCGTGGCCGGTTTGGTTACGACGACCATAGGGCAATCCACTGACACGATAGCCGACCATTCACTTTCGTCCCTCATAAATCGGCTGCGCGCACGTGGTTTCATCGACGACGCCGTCTGGTCGAACTGCTCGAAAACTCCTCGCGTATCGTCACGCGCGGTATCACCTGGCGCGGTCATGACATCTGGATGGAATTTGCCGACACCCGATGACCTTCGAGCGGCAGGCAACCTCATTTGCCGCGCGTCTCAACAGCTCGCGTAGCGTATTTTTCTCAAACCAACTGGCTTATCCCGGCTGCGGAAACGGTGGCAACCATCGCATCCCCTTCTCGCCTCGGTCGGAGCACGAGCATTCATTGACACAATGACTGGTAGCCAAATCATCTACTCGACACCACCACGCGCGGAAACTTCCGACATGTCGCCGCTGCGCTGGGGGATCTGCACATTTGCCTTGGCCTCCATATTGGCTTGGAGTGTCGCTTATATGGCCAGTCAACAGGCCGAAGCGGCATTGCGACGGACGCTCGATGAAGACCTGTCAGCGACTGCGCAAATTCTGGCCAACCAAATCGACCCGCTGCTTCACGCGTCGTTGGTCGAAGCCAGTGATGAGGACTCGGATGCTTACCGCGAGATTGTGCGCATTCTGCGCGCGGCCCTCCAAAGCGACATGCCGTTCACGTATGCGTACACGATGCGGCTCACTACGGATGGCTTGCGGTTCGTGGTGGATGCCGCCCCGCCGGGCGACTCCGACGGCGACGGAGTGGAAGATCACGCCTATTTGGGTGAACTTTATCCTGATGCTGACCCCGGTATGTGGGACGCTTTGCGTTCGGCCCGCGCAACGGTATCGCCGCAACCTCACTCGGACAAATGGGGGACGTTTATTTCGGGTTTTGCGCCGATCATTGCGCCCGATGGCCGAATTGATGGATTGGTGGGGCTGGACTATCGGGCGGACGACTACTTGGAACGTATTCGTCGCATGCGGCATAACGGGTGGGTGACGGCGACCGTCGGCGCGATGATGTCTTTGGGTTTGGGCGGTTTGGTGTGGTTGATGGGCAAGCGCCAGCTCGGTTCGGTCAGAGCAATTCAACAAGTAATGGCGGCGCTGGCGAACAGTGAGGAGCAACTGCGCTCCTTTATTACACACGCGCCGGCGGCAGTCGCCATGTTCGATACTGAGATGCGTTACCTCGCGTATTCGCGACGTTGGATCGAAGACTATGGCTTAGACGCCTTGGGCGACCTGACGGGGCGAAGCCATTATGACATTTTCCCCGACATTTCCGATCGATGGAAGGCCGTTCACAGCCGATGCCTAGCCGGGGCAATTGAGTCCAACAAGCAAGACCCCTTTGTCCGCCACTCCGGTCGAACGCAGTGGCTGCAATGGGAAGTTCGGCCCTGGCATCATCGGGATGGGAAGATAGGCGGAGTCTTGATGTTCACCAACGACATCACCGAGTCGAAAGAAGCGGAGATCGCCTTGCACGTGGCCATGGCTGACGCACGCCGACTGGCTTCGGCGATCGATGCGCATACAGACGCCGTCTTGTTGACCGACCAAGAGGGGAGAATCACGCGCATCAATCGGGCGTTCGAGACATTGACGGGTTGGCCGAAAGACCACGCGTTGGGAAAAACCTTGGAAATCATGGAAAGCGATCCGAGCTGTGTGGGCGCCTATCAGCAGATGTGGGAGACGATCCGCAGCGGCCGCCCCTGGGTCGGTCGCATGCGCAATCAGCGTCGCCAGTGCTCCGACGCCATCGCGACAGCAGAAGCCGGCTTGTCTGGCGCGTCGTCGGAATCTGGACAGTTTTACTGGGCCGATGTGTCGATCACTCCCTTGATTAATGATGAAGGAAATATCGATGGCTTTGTCGCTGTCCAACGCGACGTGACCGATGAGGTAGAACGGGAAGAATCTTTGGCCGAAGCTGCGCAGACGGATCGATTGACTGGGATTGGCAATCGCTCCTTCGTGCACAACTGCATACAGCGGGCGATCGAACTCCGCCGACGCCGACCGGAGCACCAATTCGCGCTAATGTTCTTGGATTTAGATCGTTTCAAAGTCGTCAATGACAGTTTGGGTCATCATGTCGGCGACCTCTTGCTGCAGGCAGTTGCATCGCGGTTGCGCGAGATATTGCGCGCCACCGACTGTGTTGTTATCCCCGGCCAATCGGGAAATGCGGCACGCTGGGGAGGGGATGAATTTGTGGTCATTGTCGAAGCATATCAACGTTTGGAGGATATTGCCGTTATCGCCGATCGCATCCTGCGCATGTTGGCCGAGCCTTACCATTTGGCCGGGCATACCGTGCAAACCTCGACCAGCATCGGTGTGGTGGTCGGCAACGAATCCTATCAATCGGCCGACCAGATGTTGCGTGATGCAGACATTGCGATGTACGAAGCCAAAGCGCGAGGCAAAGCATGCTGGGCGATGTTCGATACTTCGATGCAGAAGGCGGTCGAGCGGCGATTGCGGATCGAAACGGAACTGCACACCGCCCTAAAGAAACAGCAATTCTACTTGGAATATCAACCGATCGTGCAGTTGCAAACGGGCGCGCTGCATGGTGTCGAGGCGCTGGTTCGATGGAATCATCCCACGCGGGGGCGCATTTCGCCCGACGAGTTTATTCCCATTGCCGAAGAAAACCGCGCCATCTTCGACTTAGGACGTTGGGTCTTAGAGGAAGCCTGCCGCCAATGGGTTACCTGGAACCGCGCGAATCCCGATCACACGCCAGCGTTTCTCAGCGTCAATTTATCTCGGGCGCAGATTGTGGATCAGGACTTTGTGGACAACGTGCTGGCGATTATACAGCGCACGGGTATCCCACCGCAACGATTGGTATTTGAGGTCACGGAATCAACAGTCATGCGCGATCGTGTTCAAACTCAAGAGGCGTTCCGTGTGTTGCGTCAGATGGGAGTTCGTTTGGCTATCGACGATTTTGGAGCAGGCTATTCCTCGTTAGCCTGCTTGCACCAATTCCCCTTTGACATACTAAAAATCGATCGCTCGTTTATCTCAAATTTCCAACAGTCCGAACAGCTCATCGTATTGACCCAAGCGATCGTCAATCTGGCCCATTACTTGGGACTGGAATGCGTTGCCGAGGGAATCGAAAACCCTGCGCAACGCCAGGCGTTGATGGATATGGGATGCCCGCTGGCGCAAGGGTACTACTTTGGCAAACCAGTCAAGCCCGCCTCGATTCTCGACGGGACGTGGCGGAATCTACAGGCTCGCGAGGAATCGGATAACCGACCGGCGGTTTTCTCATTTGTAACTGACCCGTCGCGCGTCCCGACCAATTCCTGGGAATCGCATCCGAGGTGAGCGGGCGCGAAAACCCGCTGGGGCACTGAGCGGCACGGGCCAGCTTCAAATGATGTTGCCGTAGCGATGCACCGTTTGCGACACGCTCTGCTCGCGCAATAACGAGAGCAACTCCAGCCGACCGTTGAGCGCCGGCGGCCCGGAAAATACGGGCGTGTTGCCAATCTCTGTCGCGCCGGGATACTGCTCCTTTTCACCGAGGGTACTACCGTTCAACCAACGCAAAGTACCCTCGCGCAGATTCGTCATCCGGCGGACAAATTGTTCGCGGGATTCAACCACTACTGGACGTTGCGCGCTATCGGAAAATACTTGGAGCCATTCAGCGGGTCGCGCGGCCGAAATGGTCAGCGGCACCGATACGATGCGGCAAGCGATGGCCGCCAAGGCGGCGGACAAAGGCGCCGACGCCGCACGGGGATCGACCAGACGCAAAACATGCCACGGACGCCGCCGATAGCGAAAATGATTGGTTTCACCATGAAGCTGTGACGGATCGTGTTCTCGCGAAAAATATCGGTCCCACCAATACGCATAGCTTTCCGCCGCGGCCATCAAGGACTCACCCTGGTTCGCCACGTGTGGCGACAATCGTTCGACCAACTCGGCGATGTCGGCCGTTAACGGCCCGCGGGTCGTCGGCGGTGCGACTGTGTCCCATTCACAGAAGCAAGCCACATAGTTGGGCCCTCCGGCTTTGGCACCCGGACCGACACAGGAGTCCTTCCAGCCGCCGAAGGGTTGGCGTTGCACAATGGCCCCCGTCGTCCCGCGATTGATGTAGGCGTTCCCTACTTCGACTTGTTCCCGCCACAGCTGAATCTCTTCGGGATCGAGCGAATGCAATCCGCCCGTCAGTCCCAGATGACTACTGTTTTGAATCCGAATGGCTTCCGGCAAACTGGTCACACGCATCAGTCCGAGCACCGGACCAAAACACTCATGGCGGTGGTACCAGCTACCGGGCTGAACTCCGAGCTTGATGCCGGGACTCCACAAACAGGGATTCCCATCCACCATCCGTGGCTCCAACAGCCACGACTCTCCCGGGTCGAGGGTGGTCAACCCGCGTCGCAACACGTCGTCCGGTTCCCGGATCACCGGGGTAGCTATGGCCATGGGATTCCAAGAACCACCGACGATCAGACTTTCCGCGGCATCCTTCAGTTGATGGCGAAACTTTTCACTGTCATACACGGGTGCTTCTATCAAGGCCAAACTGGTGGCCGAACATTTCTGCCCGGAGTGACCGAAAGCGCCGCGGACCAGGTCTTTAATGGCTAAATCCCAGTCGGCGTTGACGGTAATGATCATGGCGTTCTTGCCGCTCGTTTCCGCAAATAACGGCAACTCGGGTCGGGCTGTTTGAAAATTGCGCGCGGTCTCATAGCTGCCTGTCAAGATAACCGCCGCCGTGCGGGGATCTTCGATCAGTCGCTGTCCGGCAGCGCGGTCGGCTGTGGGGATCAACTGCAACACATCGCGCGGTACGCCAGCCCGCCACATTTGTTGGGCCAACATCCAAGCCGTCAGTACGGTTTCACGCGACGGTTTCAAAATTACGGCATTCCCCGCCATCAATCCGGCCAAGACGCCTCCCGCCGGTATCGCATACGGAAAATTCCACGGTGGCGTAACGACCACCACGCCCCGCGCTCGGCAACTCGTCCCATCAAAAAAGCCTGGGGCGTCGAGGGCTTGCGCGTAGTAATTGGCGAAGTCGATCGCTTCGGAAACTTCAATGTCTGCTTCGGTCACTGTCTTGCCGGCGTCCAGCAGCATCGCGCCGATTGTCTCACCTCGTTGACGCGCGAGTTCGGCAGCCACTTCGCGCAGAATTCGGGAACGTTCGGCAATTCCCAAAGACTCCCAACGCGGTTGCGCATCGACCGCTACCGCCAACGCTTGGTCAACGTCGGCAGCGTTCGCCTGCGCGAAGCGATAGGCCTCTAAACCCGGCCGCGACGGATCGCGCCCAACGCCCGTGAACTCGCGCGCTTGCCGTTGCCCCCCAATTTCCAGCGGCAGTGGTTCGATAGATTTGTTGCTCCAGTCGTCAACGATTTGTTGGATCCATTGTCGGTTCGCCGGCAGCGAGAAATCCGTGTCGGGAACATTGGTAAACGGCTCCCCTTTCGCGGTTGGTCGCAGTTGTTCCGTCAAGCGATTCTGTTGGCGGTTGGGGAGGCTGGACAATTCCTCGGAATGGGCCAAGGCACACGCCTGCAGGAATGCGTCCCGTTGGGCATTCCATTGGGCAGAGCCCTCCTGCAAGCCGAACAGAGCGCCGAGAAAACTCCCCGGCGCGGTGTTCTCGTCCAAGCGGCGCACGAGATAGGCGATGGCCGCTTCAAACTCATCATCCGGAACCGCAGGCGTATAAATCACCAATCCGCCAGCGCGTTCGCGGACTTCCAACGCTTGGCCGTTGGCCATTCCTTCCAGCATTTCAAACTCAACCCGCGATTCCACGCGCCGTTCACGGCGAAGCAACAGGGCCAAGGCGATGTCGAACAGGTTGTGGCTGGCCACGCCCAACCGGACGGCGGCTGCATTCTCGGGTCGCGTGCCGAACTCCAGCATCCGCTTGAAATTGGCATCGACCTCTAATTTGGTTCGATAAGGGGCTTGCTCCCAACCGCGCAGACTGGCTTCGACCTGTTCCATCGCCAAATTGGCCCCTTTGACGAGGCGAATCTTGATACCTGCGCCCCCGGCACCCCGGCGCCGTTGGGCCCAATGGGTCAATTCCTGTTGAACGCCGAATGAATCCGGCAGATAAGCTTGCAGCACAATGCCTGCCTCTAATCCATGAAATTCTGTTTCGTCCAAAACTTGGCGAAAGACATCGACGGTCAAATGCAGATCCCGGTATTCTTCCATGTCGAGATTGATGAATTTGGTTTGACCAGAAAGGTTGTTCATCGCCGCCCGATACAATTCGCGCAAACGAGATTTAGTCAGTTCGACGGTCTGCGCGTAGCCCGACATCACGATTTGGCTGATGATCGACGAGAGCTTTACTGAGAAGTAACTCAATTCTTTCCCGCGTAGGCGTTCCAGATATGCGCGAAAACGCCGCTCGGCTTCGCGTTCGCCAAGTACCGCCTCGCCCAATTGATTGAAGTTTATCCGGATTCCTTGGCTGGATCGCCACTGTTGGTACTTTTGAAACTGGTCCTGCTCCGCGGAGATAATGACATGCTTCGCCTGTCGTCGGATATGCATCTTCATGGCGGGGATGACGATGCCCGGCACCCACCGAGCAGCCCATGATCCGCCGCGCATCGCCGCTCGATCGCGCCAGCCGAAATACCGGGGGATTCCATATTGGCGCAGCATTCCCGCCAGGCGCTGCGCAGCGCGCGACGGCTGGTGAATCTTCAATAACTGATCGGCCAAAACGATCGTGAACTTTTTTCCCGACTCGTCCTGCATCATGCGCGCCATATTGGCGATATGAGCTCGTTCGCGAGGCGTTTCCTTTCCTCGCGAACTGCGCAAAATATCTCCCGCCAATTGAACAGCCTGCTGAGCCAGTTGATCCGACAGTCCGGGTGCCAATCGCATTTCCGTTGTTTGTGTTGTGAGCATGGATGAATGCCAGACTTTTACAGGGGAACGAGCGTTCCAAGTGATTCTCGCCGATCCGCCTACGAGCCCTCCGCGGCGGGGAGATCCATCCCGCACATTACATGTGCAGAGGTTGGAGGCCGATGATCGCTGTCGTCCACCGCCGTCGGGTTCACTATGTAATAGACTGTAGCAGTCTCGTTCAGCCTTGAAAAAGGGGCTCCCAAGGCGTTCTGCGACCTGATTCAATTGGTAGCAATCGCCTAGAATAAAGGACGATCATGTGACGGACGATTCAATAAACGATCGACTTCGCCGAATTGGCTTCGAATAGGACCCCGGTACAACAATCAACGGACACGTAAGGACCATGCAACCTCTGGACCCCCAAAAGCCGCTGCCCGCGCACTACAACCCTTCGCAATTCAGCTCCGGATCGCGCCCGAAGTCTTTCTGTGGCTGTTTTGCCATCGGCTGCGGCGCGGTCCTGATATTAGTCATTGTGGGCTGTGGATCCCTATGGTATGTGATCATGAATACCGCGATCCCGCTGAGATTCATCGCCGACGAAATACAGAAAGGGGGCAATTTTCAAGTCGAGGGCCTGAAAGGATCTTTCACCAGCGGCATCGAGGCCGACGCAGTCCGTTTTCGTCCCGATAAACGCGAAACCACCGAATGGTCGGAACTAAGTAACCTGAAAGTCCGTTATCGCTTTAATTGGATCGGGATCTGGGGGAACTCGGATTTTGTCATCGAGGAAATCAGCGTGGACGGCGGAAAATTGTATGGCCGCCTGGACTCCAATTTGCATGACGAGCCATTAGACCTGTTCGGCATCTTGGGGCCATTGCAAGACACCATGGACGAAATCGCGCGGTCGGGCGATCCCCAGGCCCCGGGCGGGTTGCAGGTCAAACGGATTCGTTTTGCCAACGTGACGTTTATCGATCCACAAACCGAAACCGAGTTTCACATCGACGAGATTCGTGTGGACGGATTGGCTGTGAAGGGAGATCAATTGACCGAGCTGGGCGATATCACCGTGCGCGTGGATGGTTTAGACATTACAACAGAACGATCCACGCGAGATGGAGCGCGGATCGGTGACAAACGATTTGCTGGCAAGGTCCAACAAGGGTTCGCGCGGCGCGCGAAGCAAGACTTCGCCTTTACCATCGATGTCTCGACGCGCGGAAAACAATTGGACTATTTTGCCGATTGGTTTGGTTCGCGCGTGATCATCGATGCGTGGCAGACGTCAGGGACTTTTCACATGCACGTCGACAACTTTTCGCCCGACGAATTTTTTTTGTTTGATCGCCAGGGGGCCATACCCCGCAATATTCGATTGAACTTGACCGCGTCTTCCCGCCGCCCGAACACCATTGCTTCGATCGACGCCGACGGATCTTTTCAGTTGGGGACCACTCCCTTTACCGATTTCCAACCACTCGCGGATGACCCGCCACGTGCGGGCACCTGGTTTTCCGCGAAGGGCACGGTCACCGGCCAAACGGTGACGGCACGAGTGCGCGTGATCTCGAAATTGCCGTTATTAATGATCGAATTGGAGCCGGTCACGGGCTGGAGCACGGAAGAACTTTGGGCACAAGTCGTCTTCAATAAGGCATTCGAACAGTTGAATGAAAGCGACCGTTTGCTGATCCAGCGCTCGATTCCTGTCAACCTACCGAACTCCGCGGAGTCCCCACCGCCAGAACGCGAGATGCCGCAAGACGATCTGTAGCGGGACGATTGACGTCGCGTCACTGAGTCAGCCGGAGCGCCAAATCTTTTATTCCTTTGAGGTCTAGTTTGCCGGTTCCCAACAGCGGGAGTTCCGGCACCAACAAGAAACTATCGGGGGTGGGGATAAAAAGGTTCGGCAGGCCCGCGGCCGATAGTCCGGCACAAATCTCGATCGGCGTTTTCGGCAACTCCGTATGCAACACAATCAGCCGTTCTCCTTTGCGCGCATCCGGGACGGCCGTGACGGCGACTTGAGGCGTCTCGACCGGTTGGCCAATCTGTGCGACGATCGCTTCCTCGACCAATACGTGCGGCACCATTTCCCCACCGATTTTGGAGAAACGGCTGACGCGGCCTGTGATTTTGATAAACCCGTCGGCATCGATCAAAGCTACATCGCCTGTCCGGTACCAGCCGTCGACGATCTCTTCGGCAGTTTTCTCGGGATGATTCAAGTAGCCGGCCATCACGTTGGGACCTTTGATCCACAACATGCCCGGTTGATTCTCACCGAGCTCGGCGCCGGTATCCAAGTCGGTAACTTTCGCCGCCACGTTGGGAATGGGACGTCCCACGGTTCCTTCTTTGCAATCGACCTGAAAGTTTTGTATCTGCCGAGTCGGCGGAATGTTGACGGAAACTAACGGCGATAGTTCTGTTGTTCCATACCCCTCGATCGGCCGCACGCCGAATTTCTTTTCGAACTCATCCGCCAGTTCCATCGGCATGCGTTCGGCCCCGACGACCACGACCTCCAGTGTCTTGAACTCTTCAGGCGTGCAGCGTTTGGCGTAATTGCGGAGGAACGTCGGGGTAGCCAACAACACGGTTCCGCCGAAATCTTGTACCAGTTTGCCGATCTGTCGCGCGTCGAGGGGGCTGAAATGGTACGCCCCCGCGATGTTCAAGCCCATCACGCCCCACATGGCGACGGTGTAGCCAAACGAGTGAAAAATCGGCAGGACGCCCACGATCACATCCGACGGTTTAAGGCAGATGACCTGGTCGATGGCCGCTACATTGGACGCGATATTGCCCTGCGTCAACATCACGCCTTTAGGCCAGCCCGTAGAGCCGGACGTAAAGATGATCGTCAGCAAATCGTCCGGTCGCAGGCGGTGCAATCCCAAGGTCGATTCCAACCAATGGGCGGGTGTGAGGTAGGCCGACCAGGCGCTCAGCAGCTTGTCGCTCCAGCCGACCTTCGGCCGCAAATCGTCGAGGAAGACGACTTCGGCTTCGAAACGAAAATCAAATTTCTCCAAGACTTTTTTGGTGGTCAGGACATGGCGAATTCCCGCTTCGCGCAGGCAATGATTCATGATGTCATTGCTAACCGTGTAGTTGAGATTGACGGCGACGCGGCGATCGATAGCCAACGCCATGTTGACAATCATGCCGCCGGTGCTGGGGGGAATCAGCACGCCCACATGTACTTCATCCCGCGAGAGCACACAGCGGCGCAGTAAGCGGCGGAGGATCAGAGTACGCATCAAGAGCGACCCGCCCGTCAGGTTTTGTTTGGTGGAATCGCCGACTTTTTGCCGGAATTTGCGTTTTTTGCATTGTCGAATAAAGCGTTGGGCCGGCGCGACAAATTTAGCTTGGCGTTCGTTCACTGCGGCTGCTCCCATTTGCAATAGTTTCTGACGTAACTCATACAAGCTCGTGGTCGGTGGCAACGGATCACCGATGGTCACGGTTATGGGCCGCCGGAACGTTGTCGGCCATTTGGTTACCGAGCGGCCTCCGGAGTAACTAAAGATACTGCCCCACAGTTCATCCAGATACACCGGGATGATGGGGACATTGGTGCGCTCGACAATTTTCAAAGCTCCGGGGCGCAACCCTTGAATCTGGCCCGTGCGCGAAATCCCCCCTTCGGCGAAGATACACACCAAGTCGCCTTGTTCCAATTTCTGCCGCGCCGCTTGTAAACCCCGCGCAATCGACTTCGGGCCGCCGCTGATCAAGATGATCCCCGCAAAGTCGGCGAACCACTGCAGCGCCCGATTCGTGAAATTGCCTGCCCAGGCAATGGCATGAACGTGCCGGCGACCCATCAATAACATCACGGCACCATCCATCCAACTGATGTGGTTGGCGACCAACAGCGCACCGCCGGACTCGGGCAGTTTTTCCAGACCGCGAATTTTCAGGCGATACACCAGGCGGAAAATCCAATACACGGCAATCCGCACCATATCGCGCGACAACCGCCATACGGCAAACGCAAACACGATGATCGTGGTCAGACCCATGATCAGAAAGACGGCGCGGCTGCTGAACAGCGGCTGTTTGGCGGCGGACCGGGAAACGACCTTCAACATTCGGCGACGATCGGGCTCGGGATACTCGGCCGCTAACTCTTCGGGCAAGTCCACGGTTTCGTTCTCGCCCCGTCGATAGCGATGTTGCGCAAACTCAAACAACACTCGGGCCTCGGCAGCGGTACGGACAGGCCCTTCCATGTCTCGGACGAACTCGATGCGTTCGGGAAGGCGGTCGGGCTCGTCGGCGGCCAAAAGCTGCGCGTAGCGAAGTTGCATTTTGTCCAGGAACAGGCGATCCTCGTCGGGCAGATTGCGGCCGCTGTATTCCGCGGGCAATTGCTCGATAGTCCCGTAACTTGTGGGGCGCCTCAATACCTCGGAATAAACCAAGGATGCCACCATGACGACGGTGAACAACATGAAGTTGGTCGCCGCCAATATCGACCCGCGCGATTCACGCGGACTGCGATCCTGCAAATACGACGAGAGTGGAACATCAAAGAAACCGGAACAAATCCCGAGCATGGCGAACACCACGCAAGTGAATGTCAATGGAATCCAGGACGATTGCGCGCTCACCAAGAAGAACGAAGGGGCGAAAAACAGCGCGACGGCAAAGGTGGTCATTCCCAGCGCCGCCCAAGGGACCAACCCCAGTTCGATTTTGCCCCCCGATGCGATTCCGGCCAGCACGCTCCCTAGGCCAATCCCTAACACAACGCTCACCAACAAGGGAATTTTCTCTTGTTCCCACGCTGCACCACTTTCGTCAGAGAAGGCGTCGATGTTGATTTGCGCCAGCGCTGCGAAGCCCCAGAAGAACGACACGCCGAGGGCCACGCGAAACAAGGCACCGGTCCGATACAACGCCTTGAGGTCTCGAACGGTCGCCCCCACGATGTTAATGGGAAATCGCAACCGTGGATTGGCGGGGGGGAGCGGGCGAATCAGCAGGCTGATGGCCGTCCCCACGAGGGCAATGCCGACTAATACCACGGTCGTCAACCAGACGCGCTCTTGCCCGCGGTTCCCTGTCTCATCGGCCAACCAATTCCCGATCGCCATTCCGATCACTACGGCGGAGAGAGTGGCCAAATTGAAGATTCCATTGCCGTTGGAAATTTGCCGCTCGTCGAGCAGTTCGGGGATCTTCCCGATTTTGGATGGGGCAAAGAGCGCACTCTGCGCTCCCATCAAGAACACAATAAAGAACAACAAATACAGGTTCTGCAGCAGCAAAGCGCCGATGGCCAGCGACATGATGGCGATCTCGGCAAATTTGCAATAGACGATTACATGCCGTTTGCTGAAACGGTCGGCCAGCCAACCGGCAGGTATCGCGAATACCAAGTAGGGCAGGACAAACGCTGTGGTTCCCGCCATCAATACCCAAGAATGGTATTCGGGCGAAACAAACTCCTTGCCCGTACCGATTACAAACCAACGGAAAACGTTGTCGTTGATCGCCGTTAGCCAATTGGTCCACAAGAGGGCTTGAAAACTGCGCGACCAAACTCCCGCCTTGCGCTCCCCGGGTGCGACTGCACTCGCCGCTGCTTGTTCGTCGTTACGATCCGTCATGCCCACAGTGTAGGTTCGCGCCTTTCAAACTGACAATACCAACCGCATCGGATGCTGTGGAACGCCCAGTCCGGTTCGCCGCGCAAAACGACCGTTTCACCGCCACGATCGGCATAAGCGACACAGGTGGGAGCGCTGTCAAGCCAAACCCCGGTGATGTTCGATAGGTGATCTAGGGCCGCGTTGGGTTGCGATTGGGCGATGTGCGATTGACAGGCGAATGAACGATGAGCCGCACCTCCATAATGACGATTGGCATTCTGCTGATCCTGTTGGGCATCAAGTTCAACCTGGTTGAATCGTATCATCTCAACGCCCAAGCCACGCGCTTTTGGATGGAGCGGATCGAGGACCCGGCGGTGGCTCAACAGCAAGCCTTACAGGCTGGTCGCTTGCCGAGCTTCCAAACGTCGCCCCAGTACAATCCCTATCAACAAGCGTCCTATCCACAAAACGGGGCCTTGGGCGAGATTCCATGGCAACCAAAGGTGATCGCGCCCCCCGCCTGGTTGTGCTGGCCCGTGTTCTTTGTCGGAGCCGTGATGTTGCTCCACGGCCTGTCGCTCCGACCAAATAGTTGACGCCTAGTCTGGCCACGCGTCGCACCCCATTGGAAACCGTTCACGAACGCCTGTCAAAGTCGTCAGCGTGATTGGTGATGTCGTTGTCCGCTCGATCATTCAGCAGCATCAAACGCCTCGGCACGAAACGTTAACGGTTGTGTATTTGGGCGGCTGATGGAACTGGTTGATCCTCGAAACGTCCGTTAAGATGTGTCGTTATGCGCGATGGCTCACCAACACCTGAGATCGTTTACCGACCCGAACCCGACATGCGTCGTCCTGGGGAATTGCTGCGCGGCATATTTCGGGATGTCGTGGCTAGCCGCGAACTGAGTTGGCGCTTGTTCTTGCGCGATTTGCGGGGGATGTATCGGCAGACGTTGTTGGGGTTGTTTTGGGCCTTCTTGCCGCCGCTGGCCAATACCGCCATTTGGGTGTTCTTGCGGTCGCAGAACGTATTTCACTTTGGCGGAGAGCTGGGAGTGCACGCCACGCTCTATATTTTTTGCGGCATGGTTTTGTGGCAGTCGTTCATTGACGCCTTTCAAATGCCACTGAATACGATCCATGCCAATCGCTCGATGGTCAGCAAACTCAACTTTCCTCGGGAGGCCTTGTTGGTTCAAGGGTTGGCCGACGTCTTGTTTAATTTGGGCATCCGCTTGATGTTGTTGATTCCCGCGATGATCTGGTTTCAGGCGCCGTGGAGTGTCAACATGTTATGGGCGTTGCCCGCGATGTTGTTGCTCGTGGTTTTAGGTACCGCCTTGGGCCTGCTCGTGTTTCCCGCTGGATCGCTGTATCAGGACGTCGGGCGCTTCTGGACGTTGGCGATTCCGTTTTGGATGATTCTCACGCCGATCGTGTATGTCGTGCCGCAGTCGTCCGCGGGGTCGATGTTGTTGTGGCTCAATCCGGCTGGGCCGTTGTTAGTGTGCGCGCGGGACTGTTTGGTACTGGGCGCCACGACTCAGGGGATGGCCGGTTTGGTGTACGCGGCGTTGACCTTGCCCCTGTTTGTGGTGGGCTTGCTGGTCTTTCGTGTCGCGATGCCGATTTTGGTGGAACGAATGGCGAATTGACATGAAGGATGCGGTCGCTAGGCGCAATCGCTCGGCCCTCTCGGCCGAGACCTTTCACCCCACGGCGGAGCGGACATGACGGTTGTCGCCGACGTACACTTGTTTACCGACGGGGCGTGCAGTGGCAATCCCGGCCCAGGGGGCTGGGCGTATATTCTGCGCCACGTGCCAACCAACCAAGAAAAGGAGCGCTCCGGTGCCGAACGGGAAACGACGAATAATCGGATGGAATTGCAAGCGGTGGTCGAGGGTCTGACCGATCTCAAACGTCCCTGCCGCGTGGTCTTGTTCACCGACAGCGTCTATGTGGGGAAAGGGATCAGCGAGTGGTTGGCTAATTGGAAAAAGAACCAGTGGCGGCGGCGCGAAAAAGGCAAATGGGCGCCGGTCAAGAATGAGGATCTCTGGCGCCGCCTGGATGAATTGTTGGCCAGGCATCAAGTCACTTATCAACGCGTCGCCGGACACAGCGGTCATCCCGAGAACGACCGCTGCGATGAATTGGCGGTCGCCGCATACCAACGATACCTTTCGGCCTAAACTCGGGCGTAACGGATCTCCACGGCGGCGACAACGGGTCGTTCGTCGCCTGTTTCGAGGGGCTGCGAAATCGACTACATTATTCTCAAGAGCCCGGTCGGGCTGGCGTCGGCTGATTGTATTGGCGAAAACATGTAGAAACTGACGAAAGACCAATCGCTTCATGGAAATCAATGTCTATCGACCGTGTCCCTGTCATCCCGACAAGAAGATCAAATTCTGTTGCGGCAAAGACATCGTCCACGAACTAGATCAAATCGTGGGCAAGTACCGCGCGAAACAAACGCGGGCCGCGATTGAATCGCTCGACCGTTTGATGGCGAAATCCGGACCGCGCGATTGCTTGTTGACTACCAAAGCCAGGATTCTCTGCGCGATGGAGGAATATGAGCAGGCGTTGCAAGTAAATACTGCTTTTTTGGAAACGAACCCGCAACATTTTTTGGGATTGGAGCAGCGCGCTTCCATTCTAGCCGCCTTGGGTCGTCCGCTAGAAGCCGTTCACGCGTTACAAGACGCAATGGATCATTTGCCCACGGCAGAGATTCCGTTGTCGTTTAGCACGGTGTTTTTGGATGTCGCCGCGTGTTTATCGGATAACGGCTATTATCTGGCGGCCATGCAACACGCGCTATTCTCTGGCGTTTTGCGGGAAACTGAGGAAACGGTCGCGGGAACCAGACGAATATTTGCCGAAGCGGGGGATGCCGAGCCGTTTGCGTTGCAACGGGTCCAAACGTTGGAAATGGCGCCTTCAGAAGAGCCCTGGTTCAAGAAGGCCGACAACGCGCGCCGCGCCATGCGGCGTGGACAATTTCGAAAAGCGGCCCAGATTGCGATGCGGGGGTTGGAATTGGCGCCCAACCAACCGGAGCTGTTGTATTGGCGCGCGGCGGCTTTGGGTTCTCTCGGGGACGAGCGCCAAGTCGATGCGTGGCGCGAGTTGAGCCGCGCCGCGAACCTCACGGAAGTTGAACGTAGCGTGGCGGAAGCCTTGGCGCAAAGTGGCTTGGACCTTCGGGCACAAACCACCGTTACCCTTACAGAATCCTATGAAATCGACGACGTCGATCGGGTCCTCGACGCGCTGCGCTCGCATGCGCAATTGGTGGAACATCCTGAGTTCGCGCAACCAGGTCAGGGGCAGCAGTTCTTTTTCTTGATTCTCGATCGTCCGCTGGAACAATCACAGGACGTGTTGCCGTTGTCGAAAATTCCAGTCGTTCAGGGGTATATAGCCGTGAACGGCCGGCGAACGGACTCTCCTGCCGTGATCACGATCAACGGTTACGAACATGGTTGGCAAACTCGGTTGGGCGCGGAGTTGGCCTCGGCGAATGGCCAACCTCTGCGCGCGTTTGCGCCGCGCGTGAGCACGTCCTCCAAAATCAATGATCGCGTCGAAGAAATGCCCCATTACTATTGGCTGCGTACGAGCCGCTACCAAATCGTGAACTACATGCGCGAACACCTGCGCCAGTTTTTTTTGGATCAGTGGGTGGATAAACCCATTTTCGAGTTCGATGGCCTGACGCCCCGGCAAGCGGCACAGGATGCGACCATGCGGATTCGTGTACTGGCGTGGCTCTGGCGAGCCGAAATGCGGCACGCAAGTAGCGTGGGTGTCACATGGATGGACGAATTGATTGCGGAAACACGGGCGGCCTTGTCCTTATCGCCAATCCCCCAGGTGGACTTCAACGATTTGGCTTGGAAGCCTCCCGGCATCATGGTCGGCCATTTCCTGCGATTAAGCACCGCGCCGATGGAGACGCTGATGGATCTCCTGATGTCGGCTACCATGCACCGAATGACGAAAATGCTCGGCGTCCTCTGCGATGAGTTGTTGTCCCGCGCGGATTTGCCCGACGGGCTCTACCGCTGCGACATTCTCACGTTCAAAGCATCCACGGTGGAAGCTCCCGAACAAGCGAATTTGCTATACGCCGAAGCCGTTGCCGATGCGCAATCCAATGGCCTCGACACGGGGCGGTTGCAAGTACACTGGTTAGACTGGACCTTGCGCAGCGGCCGTTTTGATCAGACGATAGCGTTGCTCAAACAATTGGAAACTCGTTCGAACGACCCCGCTTTGAAAATGCGATTGGACCAGATATTTATGAAGTACGGACTGCTGTCGGAAAATGGCGACTACTTGGTGCCACAAATGCGGCCGGGGAACGACCGCCAGGAAACGGCTGGCACCATCTGGACTCCGGATCAAGACGAACCGTTGACCACCGGCACCTCGGGGGGTTCTTCAGGATTGTGGTTGCCCGGAAGTTGAACCATGCCCAAGTACATCGTCCGCTTCGGTGCCATGCGCGAACTGGGAGTGATGTCCACTCGTCAAGACGCGACCTATCGGCGCGGCGCGGAGGTGGTCGTGCGCTCTCCTCGAGGGATGGAAATCGGACAGGTGCTGTGCGAGGCGACCGAGGCCGCTTTGCAACAAATGGAGCGGTATGCCTCGGGCACCGTGTGGCGCGAGGCGACGCCCGACGACGCGCGGCAGATGTCCAAGATTCTCGACCAGCGTTTGCCCAGGATCGAGGTCTGTGAGCGCCTGGTCGCCGAACTGCAATTGCCCATGAAATTGGTCGATGTCGAGCAGTTGTTGGGCGGCGAACGGATCATTGTGTACTACGTTTCCGAGGAACGAATCGATTTTCGCGAGCTGGTCAAACGGCTGGCCGCCGAGTTTCAGACGCGCGTCGAAATGCACCAGATCGGCGTCCGCGATGAAGCGAAGCTGCTGGCCGACTACGGGGATTGCGGCAAACCGGTCTGTTGCAATACACATTTGATGGTCATGCCGCCGGTATCGATGAAAATGGCCAAATTGCAGAAAGCGACTTTGGATCCTTCGAAAATCTCCGGGCGCTGCGGGCGCCTCAAATGTTGCCTGCGCTACGAGTTTGACACCTATGAAGAACTTCACGAACAGCTACCAGCCGTCGGCACTTATGTCGTCACGCCGCAAGGCCGTTGCCGGGTGGTAGGGCAAGAAATCCTGTCGCAGCACCTCCTGGTCGAGACCGAAGATCACCGCCGTCTCTTGATCGAAGCTAGCGAGGTATTGTCGCGAATTGCCTCGAAGAAGCGTAGCGAACATCCAGAATGAAGTCACCATGGACCTGATGACGATGTTAAGAAAATACTATAGTTGAGTTGAACGACACCAGATTATTTGGTCAATCCAGTTAATGTTGAACCGTCAGCCGTAGGCGCGGGTTCTAGCGAGCGAATACGCCTTCGGCTTGCCGTTAAACGAAGTTTGGCGCTGTTCAATTTGTATCAATTGCACATTTTTGGTGATGACCTAAATGACGCATTTGACTTTGGCCGCAACGCTATCAACAATGACAACGAGTTAGATATGCGGTGCCTTGCTACCGTGTTTCGGATGCCGAATTGAATGGATCCCATGACTGAATCGATCACTGCCGTACCGAAAGATCTGGTCGTGCTCGCGCAACATGTCCTGCGCAATTCCCGCTATCCCGTCGAAGCCTATCTGTTTGTGCGCGAGGGCGTCTCCTTTGCCGCCGACCATTTGCGACTGACCGAAACCCACGACGAGGATATTGAGGGCACCGATCGTAAATTCATTCGCAACCGGAGGCATCTCACAGGTCAGCAACTGTGCGAAGGCTTGCGATTGTACGCGATCGCGCAGTACGGCATGATGTGCCGGACGGTCCTCAACAACTGGGGGATTTACTCGACGCAGGATTTTGGAGAAATCGTTTACGCTTTGATTCGCTTGCGGATCCTCAAGAAGTCCTCGCGCGACCGAAAATCGCATTTTGACAATGTGTTCGATTTCGAAACGGCCTTCAGCAATGTGGACGAGATCTTCTGCACTCCCTGCTTGCGCTGCGTGACGGAACACTGACGCAATGAATCGCCCCGCTCCCAACCCTCCTTCATCACCGATGGCGACACCAATCAGGTCGCGCCATTGGCTGACCCTGTGGTTGGTCCTGTACCTGGTTTGGTTAGCGGTATTGGTTTTGCTGGCCACCCATGTCGTTGGGTAAGTACCCGCTGTTGATGATTGTCGCCGCCAGCCGCAATGGCGTCATCGGTCGAAACGGCCAATTGCCCTGGCGACTCTCATCCGACCTGCAACGATTTCGGCGCCTGACCTGGGGCCACCATCTGATCATGGGTCGCAAAACCTTCGAATCGATCAATCGCCTGTTGCCGGGACGAACCACAATCGTCATCACGCGACAAGCTGACTGGCAAGTTCACGGCGTGCGGATCGCGCACTCTGTCGATCAAGTTCTGGAATTGGTCGCGCACGATGAGCAACCTTTCGTCGTGGGTGGCGCGGACGTTTACCGCACGTTCCTACCTTGGACCGGACGTCTCTATTTGACCCGCGTGGAAGCGGATGTCGAGGGCGATACGTTGATGCCCGATGTGGACTGGCGGCAATGGGTCGTGGAACAGTCGGCCCATTTTCGGGCCGACCAGCGGAATGAATATGACTATTCGTTTCTGGATTATGTTCGTCGGCCTTAAACCCGAACATTGGGAGTGTGAAGTCGGCAAGATAAGCCTGGCGTGCCCTGCGTATCGCCCCCGATAAATTCTGTTTGCTGCTCACAGTTGGAACGGACTTCGGGGGCAAGACGCTATTTACCGGACGTGAGAATTTGCCTTTGGTTCGCGGATAGTGCTATGAACCGGTTTGGCCAACTACCGTGATGCGTCAGCCAATCGCCCACCACAGCCACAACCTCTGCCCGAGCACGATCGCTCCCACTAGGGCGGCCGTTAAACTGCACATCAATACCGCGCCCGCTGCCATGTCGAGCGCTTTGCCGATCTCCGGTGCGGCCATTGGACTCACGTGCCGTGCCAACGCTTCAATACTCGTATTAAAAATCTCCGCGACAAATACGTTTCCTATGCACAACACCAAGAGACACCATTCCAAACTCGACAGACCCAGCAGGCTGGCAGTCAGAACCACGAAGATCGCCACCGCACCATGGATGAAAAAGTTCTTTTCGCTGCGCAGCGCACCGCACAGACCGCGCAGGGCGCAGGCAAACTTATCCCTCCACTTGCCGGTCCGAAGCGTGTTCGCCACCTGCTGACTCCTACGACAGGCCACTACTCCAGATATCGCGAACTTGCCGGCGCTAGAGCGACTCCCCCAGGCCGGAACAACCTGGGCTTCGACAAGAGCCGTGGCTCCAATCCAAACTGGAAACCGAAATTGCCGCGCGTGGCGTCGCCGAAGGCACCCAGCCGCCACAAGAACGACTCGCCAATATAGACCACGCTCAACGATTGACCCAAGGTGCCAGCCTCACCCAAGTCGATGGACGTGGTTCCGCGGATTCCCCATTTGTCACTGAGGCGATACATCGTCGAAGCGGAAATCAAGTTGCTGCTGATCGGGCCTTCGATCATTCGATAACTCAACAGCAAATTGCCTACCTCGGGACGATTAAAATGCACGCCGACACTGGCAGTGCGTAATCCTTGCGCGAAGAACTCGAATAAACCGTCGGAAACAAAGCTGACCCGGTCGCCGATATGCCATTGAAAGTTGTAATAGGTCAGTCCGAAATCGGCACCAAAATTGTCGCGCTCCGCTCGCGGAAAGAACGAGGTCCCAACGTCGAGCGTCATCCAGTCGATGATACGTTCTTGACCGGTGAGTCCGCGTTTGGTTTGCCACCGCTGCCGCACACCCAGCCGCAAAGCCATGAGATCGTCGGCAATCTCCGCCGACCCGGCGGAAACCCAACTCTGCATTCCGCGCCGCAGGGCAAAGTACCGTTCGTCGTAGCGCAGCGGCACATCCATGCCGATCGGTACGCCAAACGTATTGAATGCCAAGCGATGGCGAAAGGCTTCCTGCGCGTCGTCGTCCAGAGGGTCATACAATGGCACTCGGTCCAAATCTTGCGAGGCGTCCGCATATAAGAACTCGGCTTCGTACGTGACCTTATGCGCCAGACCATTGACGTTCCACAACGTGCTTTGGATCGTTGGGTCGATGCGCCAGAAAGGTAAACTAGCCCGCATACCGACTTGACCATACGCGCGCAATAAGTCGTTTTGAGACAAGTCTTCCTGCCAATAGGTTGCGTCGCCCAAGAGGTACGGAACGAACTTCGTGGGGCCCAGTTGCAACGGTAGGGCCAATTCGTGCCGCGTCCCCGCGCGCACGCCAGTGGCATCGCTGGCTTCCCAGGCCGTCCAATCAAAGGGCGCTAGATCGACTGGATCCAACGGTGCATCGGCGATTCGAAATCGGCCGTAACCCGCATGACTGTGCGCGTTCCAGATCACGCGATTGCCAAACAGCGGCTGACCCAACACATAATGGTCGAGCCGTGGTAGCCATGATGTCTGCGTAAAGAAGTTGTTGATCTGGTAATCGACAATCAGGTGGTATGACTGTGCCCCCCAGTTGCGCTCCAACCACACACCGGTGGTCTGGTCTTTTTCCGTATCCCAACGGCGCTCGTAAAACTGCTCCAGGAAGTTGCGATCCGTGAGATAGCCAACCTCGCCTCGCAACTGGAAACCCGGATAGAATCGATGGCGGTGACGCAACCAAAAATTGCCCCGCCGCTCTTCTTCTGGCGTCAAATTCACACGACCTCGACCCAAGGTATCCAGCCCGCGATCTTGAATGAACCAGCTCCGGTAGAATCCCTCCACCTCGCCAGGAATTCCGAAATAGCCGTCGCGCTGATAGTCGGATTCGCTTCCCAATCCCAAGCCGCGATCCGATAAATAGTCCACGTTGCCGAGCCAGGTGGTGCGATCCGGCCGATTGCGCATCCCCAAGATCTGGTGCAAGTTCCAAGCGGTTAACGCTTGAAAGCCTAAAACGCGATCGTTGCTGAAACGAATCCGCTCCAAATATAGAGTCGGATCATTGAGGTTGGCCTGAAACCGCGGCCAATAGAAAATCGGGCGGTCGTTGACGTAAACGAAATTGTTGCGACCCGTTGCAAAGTAATCCTCGCCGACGGCCACTTCGCCGGTTTGCCAATCAACCTGCGGGGCTCCCGTGCGCGGATCGATTTGCGGCGTCTCGATTCGGTTAATCTCCAGTGATTGCGCTTGTAGCCAATAACGCGGTACGCCCAGGCGACTGGTCGTGAATGCTGCGCCGTAAGCCTGCATGTTGTTCTCGTCCACTTGCTGAACCACGTCGGCTTTCAACCGCACTAGTCCTTGGTAGCGCGGTACCGCGGTCAACATGTCGGCATGGATAATCGTTCCCCGCTGGTCGTTGACGTGATAATAAACCTGTTCGGCGTGGATGATGCGGTTGCCTTTGGTGAAGACCACATTGCCTTCTAGGTAAATCTCCCATTCGGAATCCCCGGCGTAGTTCGTGTTTTGCCAAGCCACAACGTTATCCGCCAACATGACGATTGCGCGTTGGCGGTCGCCGCGAAAGACCTCCATTTGGCTGAGCTCCGCGCTGTCGATCGCGACGCGCACGCCTCCCGTCGCCCAAAAAATACGTTCGTTGGGATTGGACGGATTCGTTTGGATCTGCAGGTTCAAATCCATCACCGCGTCGCGGGCAGTAATGTCCACCTGCATTCTCCCACGGGCTGTCTGCCGCGGAGCTGCCGCCGGAGCGCCCGCTTGGAGTGGCTCGCTTTGCACGGGAGGTCGATACTGTTCGACATTGTTCATGGCGCGCGGTGCGGCTTGGATTTGTCCGGTCAGAGGCGACACCACTTGCGGGCCTATACTCGGCCCCTGTTCGTATTGAACCATTTGCACATCGTCGCCTGTTTGCAGGCTCTGCAATGCCCGATGAAAAATCGGTGGCTCCAATCCTGCCAATGGCTCTACCATCGCCGGACCGGAAACAGCCTGCGTAGTGAACAGCCTCCCCATCCAGACTTGATCAACCAATCGATCACGAATCTCGCGGCCAGAGTCCGAGCTGTTTGCCGCATCCGATGGACGATCGCGGATGACTTCGACATCGCCTTCTACATACAGAATAACTTTCCTTGATGGCGGTGAACCTAGGCTCCCTAACTCCAGCCCGCCGGTCAGTATCGTAGTTGGCGTTTGTTCAACCCCATCAACGCCAGCGGCATGGAGCTCTGGGTCGCGCTCGATCAAGACCAGCCCCTCTCCGGCGCGAATCTGCAAGGGTCCCTGCTCGATACGCGCGCTCCTGACATACAATGCCTGAAACGCTCCAGCATCCCAAGTGATTGCTTGCGTTCCATCGATGCGAATCGGGATCTGGGCAGCGGGCAAGGGAAAGGTGAACTCCTGGCAGTTTCCCGCCCTACCGAGACAGCTCCAGACAACTCCAACTATCCCCATCATCATCCAAAGCCGTTGAGCGCAAACAATGTCCGGCACCCACGGCACCGGGTCTGTGGTGGTAGCATCGGTTCGCGAAATGGATTTTGCAGTTTCGTTCAAATTCTTTCGTCCCGCCGGACGATACTGATAACGGCCTACCCTGCGCGCAACGCCAGCGCAGATTTTCGCGGGGCGGAGTATAGGAACTGCCTCCACTCCCCGCAATACAATCCCCCACCACCAAAAAGGACAGGCATTGTTGTCAACTAGACGCCCGTAATGTCGCGGTTTCCGGGTTGACCTGGTGTTCAGCTGAGCAGGGGAGGATTCCGACTCTTCCAGCATCACACCTCTGGTGTGCGTTTACGCACACCAAGTGGATGGCCGAATAATAATGCCTGTCCTTTTGGTTTTGGGTTTAGTGGGAGTAGAGGGGGAGGAGGCGGTGGTTTACCTCGAGGGAGAGGAGGTTCATGGTGGTAACGTAAAGGCGGCCGCCAGCGTGGGCCCAGCGATCGGGGACGGGGGAATATGGATCCCAGCTACCCGCGAGTTCACCGGATTTGATCTGCGAGTCAACCAACAGGGGATGCAAGTGCCGATTCCATTGATCCCATGTTTCACCCCCTAAGTGGCGCAAAACCTGTGTGGCGTAGTACCAATAATACGTATCCCGCTCCAAGGGTGACCGATTGCTCGGCAAATGGCGGAGCAAGATAGCGCCCCCATCGATTAAGCGTTGATCGCGCCGGTCCCAGCCCAGGTAGAGCCGCATCAACAAACCGACAGAAGTCATCGATGGCGTCGCCGCGCGGTGTTGCAATTGCGACGCATCGGCGTAAGGGTCGTAGCGAAATTGCGATTCGTTATTCGGATCGCGCGCAGAGTCCAGCCATTGTTCGATGCCCAACCAGACTTTGTCCTCAACATGGACATCGGCCAGCCGCGCACTTTGCAAGGCCATCATCATCCAACCTGTTACCGAAGTATCGGTGCGGCGTCCTGTGGGATCAGAATAGTATCTCCATCCGCCATGCTTTGCATCCTGTGTGGTCGAGATGAATCGCAAGGCCCGATCGATCGGCTCTCGCAGTTTCGGATCTTGCGTCATGCCGTACGCCTCGGTCAAGGCAAGTGTGGCGATGGCATGGCTATACATACGTCGCGGGTCGTCCGGCAAGTCTCGGTCGGAGACGAACAACATTCCATCTCGCGATTGATTCTGCAACATCCATTCCATGGCGCGTGAAAGTTGTTGGGCATACTTGTAATCTCGATGGGTGTAGCCAGCACCTTGAAAAGCCAGTATTGCCAGGCCCGTCGCCGCCATGTCGCTGGAGAGGATTTGTCCATGACGCGGATCGTGGCGATCAAAATCCAATAACGACCAACTGCCGTCCGATCGTTGATACCGCGCCAGAAACTCCAAACCCAGCTCGATCGCGGCTTCCGTAGTCGGACCGGTAGCCGGGGTGCGCTGGCGGCGATCCCGGAAGGCGTCGCTGGCGATATTGGCGTCCGTCGCGGATTGCGGAACAGCTCCCGCATCGCGGCGGCGGAATCGTGAATCGGATTCGACGACCGCTTCCGTCACATCACGGGCAGCCGGTCGCAGCATGGTTCCGGGCCCGGGGCGAGGATCGTCCGCCAAACCGGCCGGCCCTGGTTCCGCGGGCAAGTCAAGGCGAATCGACCCCTGACGCACAGCCGCGTCCGCTCCGGGCGATCGCGCATCCGCAAGTGTTCGTTCGCTCGGACCAGCAGATTTGTTCCCGGCAGAAGATTGGCTTGAGGGTGCCGCTGAAGCTGTAGCGGAGATGGAATCGGCTTGGGGGGCGCGTGCAGTGCGATTCGGTTGCCGAGAGCCCAACGGCTGCGAATCGGATGACGCCGTCAATCCCTCGATTCCCTTCAACGGCTGTTCGTCGGCTCGTCGCCGCGCTGCTCCTTCGCCAAGAGCACTGCTTCCGAAATCGGGGCCGCCCGTTGCTTCACTAGGATCACTGGCCGCTGTGTGATTTGTCCGTGGTTGGTCTCCACCTGCGGACCGTGGCGCGCTTTCTCGCGCCGATGGTTGCGTTTCATGGGCAGACGCGGAAGCACTCGCTGCCATCGGCCCTGACGGAGTCAAGCCAACCTCTGGAGTCGGTTGCATCGCGTGCGATCCGGCTGCCGAGCGCGCGGCAAGCTGCGGAAGTTGTGCGTCGAACATCGCCGGCGCTGGGTGTCCTCCGCCAGAATGACGTTGGGCGGTTGTGTCGGCAGTAAGTTTCGTTTGACCGATATCCAATTCGCTGGTGCCTTGTTCGCTGGCACGTTCTGGAGCGGACCGCTGCGCAACCGAATCGCGATTGGCGGCGGCGGCTTCGGAAGTAACCGGCGCGGGTTCGGCGCGCGCCGACAAAGGAGCGGGTTGCAACACGTTTGCTTGCCAAGCCGACTGTGGCATTTGGCTTCCTGTTTGTCGCCCACTAGATTGCGGTTGTTCAATGGATGTCAGCATCGGTTGCGGATCGACACGATGTTCCGAGCGGCGCCGGCTGGTCGCGTCAGAAGGCGCTGCCGCCAATCCCGCTGAAGGATTGGCCACAGGCTGGGCATTGCGGAACAGTTCCGCGCTGACTCCGCCGGACTGTCCGCGCGTGCTCGAAGTGGCGGCGACGGCTCGCGATGGCGTCGGTTGCGTTTCCGCGGAAGCGGTTTGAGGGTTCTCACGCGCCGTTGGCGAGGCCATCGTTTCGCTGGGGATGGCTGTTGAGCGCGGAGTTTGAACCGTGGCCGGGGATTGCGACCACGTCGGTGGCAGGGCCGGAGAGTCGGCGCGCGTGGGTAATCGGACCGCCAGGGAATCCGGGCTGAGTTGTCGTTGTTGCGGTTGTCCATCCGGAACTTGGCGCGCGTCTGCGGCGGCTGGTGTCCGGAGATTGGGAAGTTCCTGCGCCTGACGAACAACCGTCGATTCGGTTGGTGTGCTATGCGGCTGTTGGCGAGTGCTGGTCGCCACAGCGGTTTGCGGCAGGACTGTTTGTGCGCTGCGTGCGGGAGCGCTCGTTTGATCCGGAGTTGGCGTCACCAACTCCACTGTCTGTTCGCGGCGCGAGGAGGAAACGTGGGGAGTCGTTGGCGGGTCGAGACGTGCCACTTCCGTCGCGCGCGATTCTCGACTGGAATCGTTCTCAGCGCGCCGATCACGGTTTCGAGTTTCGCTAATCTGTGGAGCAGTAGCTGCTAAGGCGCGGGTTGGTTCACTCGCCGTGTTTACTGCCACTGTCGGTTGATGTGCCTCGCTCCGCTTCCGTTCGGATAAACTCACATCTTGCCTGGCAACGGATGCGGTGGGGGTGCGGCGCGCGATAGGCTGTTCCGTTGGTGACGGTTGATTCTGCGGCAAGTTGCTGGTTGGCAGGGGCTGCGTCGATTCCGCAGAAACGGCTTCGCGCATCGATTCGACAACGGGGTCAGGTGCTTGGCGAACCTCGATTTGTTCCCAGATGGGCTGAGGGTCACGTTGGCTGACGATCAACGTCGGCTGCGGCCGTGGGGGGGATCGTTCGATCATCGGACGTGCGACAGGACCGCCGAAGATTTCGATGATGGCCGACAACAAGAGCGCCAAACAATGTGCCGCCAGGCTGACCACAACGCCCAGTTGCATCGACCGCCGCAACCAGCGATTGCGCATCCGCAACAGCGCTCCCAGCGCCACCGCCGCCAGGATCGGCAAGGTAACAAGCGAGGCCCATAACCAGGGGCCTCGCAACAGCGCCGTCGCGGCCCCGATCGCCAACCCCACGGTAGCCAAGAGCGCGAGCGCCACCGGCCAAAACTGGTTCTCCCAAGGTTCCTCGCAAGCGGGTTGAATGCGCCGTATGCTGCGTTGGGTCGAACTCATCGATGGTCAATCCGGTTCCGTAGTCGCCGAATAACGGTGGATACCGACTTTTTTGCAAATATCGAAGGCAACTGCGACATATTGCCAATCGGTCGCTTTATCCGCGCGAATCAAAACCGCTTGAGTCAACGGATTATTCGTCTGCGCGCGACGCAGAATTTGCTCAACTTGTTCGACGGGGCGAAACTGACCGTCCAGAAAATAACGGCCGTCGCGATCGATATTGATTACCACTTCCTCAGGAGGAAAGAGCGCGGGAAGGGCTTCGCTGACATTGGGCAGGTCCAACTCCAAACGACTTTCTTCGTCCGAAATCCGGCTGGCGACGAGAAAAAATATCAGCAGGAGGAAGACGATATCGATCAGCGGCGTGATACTGATGGCTGCGAGCGCTGCGCCGCGTTTGAGTTGGACGGCCATGCTTGCCTCACTAATCTTCGCGCGGCGGAACCGGATGGGGCGCTCGGGCTTCCACGGCACGGGGCCGCGTCGGCGTCCGGCGGGTGCCGCTGGACGAACCCCCGGCCTCCGGATCCCGCGGGTCGCGTCGCAACGGCGGACTATCAATGAACCGCACTTGGCCCTCGTAGCGCTCCAATTGCGGCAATAAGCTGGCAATCATGTCCTCGATTTCGCAGTGCTGTTGCACAATCTTGACTTCGAAGAAGTGTGCGGCGACGGCGGCAGGAATGGCGATAGTCAATCCAAAGATCGTCGTCACCAACGCCATATAGATTCCAGAGGCCAACGCTTCCGCGCGATTATCGCCAATTTGCATCTGCGTGGTGTCATAAAACGCCTGGGTAATCCCCCATACCGTCCCTAGCAATCCAACCAGCGGAGCAATCGCGGCAATCAAGTTCAACCAGCCGACGGGCTGATGCAAGCGCGTGGCGCTGCGTTGCGATGTATCCCGTAATGAAGTTTCCAGTTCCGCATGAGGCCGACCGACTTTGCTGAGCACCGCCCGGAACACCTGGGAAGCCGCCGAAG
>JACTND010000265.1 GCA_014584305.1 Planctomycetota bacterium
CGCGGCAAATGGCGGCCCAAACCTTCTGGCTTGTCGCGATGATCGTTCCATAGCTGTCGCGGAATCGGCGCGCAAGCCAAGAATTTCAAGGAGTGAAAGAGATTGTCGTATTGCTCGTCCCGGTAGCGCCGGCCGGCGGCCAACGAGCATTCCACTGCCCGCTGTCCTAACATCTGTCCCCAAGGAATCTCGCCGAATCGCTCGGGAAACTTCGTAATGATGCGATAACTAAATTCCCAATCGCGATCATTTCCTTGCGCCTTGCCAGATCGGCGGACCAGCGAGTAGGCGCTGATGACGAAAAACAGGCTGACGCCGATGACGGACAGCCATGCCAGCACCGTAATGGGCCGAATGCGATTTCGGCCGATTACCCAGTACCAGGCAATCGGCAGCGCCACCATCGCCGACAAAATCGTGCGCCGGCCACCGCCCGACATGACACCCATCACGATAGCCAACACAAAACAACCCAAGAGCGCCATCTGCCAAAACGGGTTCGCTCGATCGCGATGCCAGGCCAGAAATGCGATCACAATGGCAATGGCGGTCGCTTTCGTCGCCACGTGAAAAATAATCTGTGCCAACCCGACAATCGGGGGCCGAAACACGACGCCAAAGGAAAAGAGCACGGCCATGAAAATCATGAACGTCAACACATCACGACGGACCGGTGGCCATTTCACGAACATGCGATTGGCGATCGTTCCCGCGGTGCGTCGCAAATGCCGGTGCGCCACATAAAAGGCCAGAAAAAACGCGCTGGCCATCAATATGTAGGAACGGTAGTCCTCGCGGGTGTAATCGTAAATACCGACCAATACCCACGGGTTGACCGCAGAATCGATCGCGGAAACACCGACGAATACGAGGGCACCACCCAAGAAAAAATTCGTCGGCGTCATCAAGTCGTTGCGGCGGCGAATATATGGAACAACCACCGCCCAAATGCACGCCAAGATGACAATAACGCCGAAGATCAATAATTCATCGGTCGGTTTCAGCATGATTTGTCCTATCCGATTTCTTCGTAGCCGACCTTCGGCACCAGTGACGTCCGGCAATACTCAGATCTGTATAACGGACTGACACTGCTAGTGGCAACATCATTCCGACACAACTGGACATCCCCACCGCATCGGCAATGCCGTTCATGTAGGTGTTGTTAACCAATGATCCAACGGACGGTCGAGCAGCTTCGACAGCGCGCGAACATCCTCTTCATAATATACGTGCAACGCGTGCAGCAACGACGTCGGCAACCGCGGCGGAGCATTTCTGCACACGGGTGCCAGCAGCCAACGGTCAACCGCTTTGGCGAAGCCCCGTCGCATTGTGGACAGCCAATCGCGCTTAGCCTGATAATACATCGAACCGGCGGGGCGCTGACGGCTTCCTTCATACAGCCAGCGGCGGATCCGCAGCCTCCGTATCGAATAGGGCGCTTGCATCGGCTTTTCCGATTTTGCCGGACTGTCAAAATCGACTGAGACGCCAACGAACGCATAGATTTGGCGCAGGATCGTATCTCGTTGGTTTCGCACATCCTCCAGGAATTCAATGCGCATCTGCTCGGGCGGAAAACATTCGCGGAACCGCACCAGGTGACGTGCATAGAGGCCAAACTCCAGAACCTCTCTCGCGCGCGGGTATCCTGCCGGGTACTCGCCGCGCACCAATTTCTCCAACCCGGCCTGGGCAGGCGCGATCGGCAACAACCCCGTGGCCATATAGTGAAAATATCCCGATATTGCCCGCTCCACAGGATGGCGGAGAATAACCAACAGTTTGCACTGCGGCATGGCCCGCGCCATCCACCTAGCCGCTGGTTCCGTTCCCAACACGTTCGGCCGCTTGACACCAATCACTTGATCCGAACGGCTGTCCACAAAATGCCGGGCAAACCGTTCTAAGGCTTTCCCTTCCAGCGGTTCTTCTTCGCAAAAGGCAATCTCCTCGCGGGGCATGAAAACCTGCGGATGACTGCGCAAGCAGTTAAGCAAGTAAGTGGAGCCTGCCTTCTGCGCGCCGATCACGGCAAAATCGGGAAGCCTCAATGGCGACGTCATGGGTTTGCGCGGACTTTCTTTCGTCCGCACTGTTGATGCGCATAGCGAATTGCCGCTTCCATGCCATCCACCATCTGAGGCAAGGTGAACCGCTGAGCCACACTGGCCGCAGCACCGGCCGCCAATCTGGTCCGCAGCGCATCATCCTCCAAACAGCGGCTTAATTGTGTCGTCAGTTCCTCCAGCGAGTCATCCGCATAGTCCAAGCCGTTGACTTCCGGGTGAAACGCTTCGATTTCAGGATTCTGTCGGGCGCGATGGCGACTGGTGATAACTGGTAATCCGTACAGCAGGGCATGTATTAGACTTAAGCCAATATTCGCCGGATAACAGAACACGCGCGCCGTCAAAAACCACGGCGCCAGTTCGCGTTCATTGTAAATTGCCCCCAACAATCGCAGGTGGCGGCTCACCCCCAATCGTTCGGCTCGCGCGCGCAATTGCGACAGGTATTCCGGCGTCCCGCCGCCGATGATCGCCGCCAGTGCATTGGGTACACGTTGAACGACGTGCGGCAAGGCGTCGATCAAACGGTCAACTCGATTGTTGGGATCCAAACGAGAGACGTACAAGATTACCGATCGGTCCCGCAGGTCGTGTTGATCACTCCACGATTTCAAGGCCGCAGGGTCGCTCCACGCTTCACGCGCCGTTACAATCTCCGTCCGATCCAAGGTATTGAGCGCGACAAACAACCGCGACGGTTCGAAGCCTTGCGCCACGTATTTTTCGCGGGTGTCATGATTGTAAAACAGGAGCGCCGTCGCCCAATCGGACAAACTCGCGCGGAACTTGAAGTTCAAGCCGTCCCCTCGTTTCGAGTACCCGTGCCCCCACAATACAGTCCCCACGCCATTGGCGCGCGCCCGCACCAGTCCCGGCAGCAACGACCAGTACCGCGCGTTCCAGGTCAGCATCAACACATCGCAATGTTTGCGCGCGGCCTTGGTCCATTGCGGCGCGTGATAACAGGCCACCGCGCGACCGAGGCGAAAATAGCGCAAGGGGTAGGGCGTCGCGCGAAATCCATCGGGCGGCGCATTGGGCAAATCGCGGCGCGTTCCATAGATCACGTGCAGATCGATACCCGGCCGCGCGGCCAACTCGCGAAACACAGGAATGCGATACTTGGCCAGCGATGGCTGCTGCAAGAGGACACGAATCATTGAATTTGTTTGCGCCCGAATGCCAACAATGTCGTACGGAACCACGGCGGTAACAACGGCTGCAAGGACGCGGCGGCGCGATAGAGCCACGCGGAAAATGCTAAATATCCCGGTTCTGCTTCATAGGCGAACACAACCGACTCCAGCCCGTGGCGGCGCATGGTTTTCGCCAACCGCGAGCGCGTGTTGCAGCGATAGACCGTCGGGAACACGTCCTCTTCCTTTCGATCGTCTTGCGCAACACGCAACACGCGCGCGTGCATTCGATTGGGAATCAACCGCGCCGCCAACGCCACATAGCTCCAAGCATTCGGCGTTCGGAGTCCGATGATTCCCCCCGGCTTGAGCACGCGTTGTACTTCGCCAAAAAATGCATCAGGGTCCGTCACGTGTTCCATCACAAAATCAGAGACGATGAAATCAACCGAGGAATCATCCAACGGCCAGCGATCGAGGTGCTCGATCAAGCGGAATTCATCAATAAATGGATTCTGGATGCCTGCCGCATCGACATCGATACCAATCACGCGGCGATGCGCCCCGCGCAATTCTTGCAGTTGCCGTCGGTAGGCGCTGGGGTCATCTTGCCGTTTGCCGCGACCACAGCCCAAGTCCAGAATTGTCCCTTCCAATGGCAACAGGGCTTGAATCCGTTGATAAAACTGCACGGTTCCGTCGATGCGGGTGAATCCCCCCCAAGTGTGTTCGGGAAAGACACGACTGATGATGTTACTTTTGGACATGGAATCGAATACGTATCGCGTTAACGTATGGCCGCCTGCAATTACGGTTTTGGATTGGGTGGGACTCTAGGGGTGAATCCAAACGAAAGCGAGTCGCCAGCCGATCGGGAATTGCAGTCGCTCACGCTGTCAAAAAATGGATCCATTCCTGCCGCATGACCTCTGGATCGAGAAACTTCTCGATTTGCCGCTTGGACTCGTGCCGAACGGTGGAACTCCATTGTTGCAAAAGGGCATCGACGGACGGGTACTGATCCAAATCCGTCAGCGTGCCCGTATGGACGCCCAAACGTTCGAGCCATTTTCGATTAAAACCATCCTCGGCCAACAGCACGACCGCCTCATTCAGCAGAGCGCAGTTGATGGCTCCCAGACCCGCTTGTCCCGTCTGCGGCACGATCAACAGATCCACCGATTTGAGCACGCGCCAATAGAGTCGAATGTCCAGCAACTCGTCAAAACTGACAAAGCGATCGCCAAACAATTCCCGTCCGCGCGCTTTCACGCGCGAAACATAATCAGGATCAGTAATCGAATAATTGAGGAAGGCAATGACGCGAATCGACTCGTTCCCCGAGCGCGACAGACGGTCGAACAATTCGAGATGCCGATTCACCGGCGCCGCGTGGATACCGACCATCACCGTTGTTAGGTGGTCGTCAAAGTAGGGATCGCAGTTGACGCGAGCCGCCGTCATGTCTTCCGGCGGATCGTACTTTACTAAATCCAACGGCGCGCGTACGCCGAACGACTCCAACCGCTGGCGGTCTTCCTCCATCAAACAGCCGATGCGATCGACCGACGAATAAATCCAGCGCTTGATCCAGCGCTGCACGTGCCCGCTCCAACCGCGTCCCAACGAGACTCCTGGACCCCAACAAATCCACTTGTACTGCGCGCGGCGGATGGGTCTGGTGATCCACGAGACGCCAAAAAACACATCGGCAAAGCCGTGCAAGACATAGGTTTCTCGCCGCCAGATTCTAGTTAACAGATACCAGAAAAGCTGCCAGCGATTTTTCAGGAAGTGAATGCGTTGTGGGTCGCCGACGTTCGACAGGTATTCCCCGTGTTGTTCCGGAACGGCATGATAAACGACAAAGCGGTTGTCCAAGCCGGGCCGACTCAATCCGTCAAAATAGCGAACCTTCCGCGGATTGTGATGGACCCGCCGCGCAACAAACAGATGATAAATCAACGTGTCAGGCACAAGTGGTTGCAAATGGTTCTGCCTTAGAAGCGGAGCATTTTGTACTTGCCGATCGCGCTGATCCGCGCGGTGCTGGACGTCAGTCGTTTTAGTCGTCGCATCCGAAGGTGGGGGCCAAGGTCCAAAAATCGCTCGGCTTGTTCATTTGCCCTAAAAACGTCGCCGTATCGCCACGCAATTGCTCGACAACGTACTCGTAGTCCGCCGCACGCCATCGTGGTTTTTTCACTTGCTCGTTCTTGAACAATGCCTTGAAACCTCCGCGCACGACGTTGGGCAACTTGTCGCGAATGTGGCGAAAACCCGGTGCGCGCCGCAACCAGCTCAAGAGGCGATGATCTTCCCGTTTGGCATCCGACGTATTAAATCGTTCATCGAGATTCCCCCAATCGACGTCGGGATTGATTTCCAAAAACTGGCAGACGCTTCGCAACTCGCTGGCCGGGTCCCGGCGATAGTCTTCCAAAAAGATGACGTGGATGCTGGCTTCTCCGTAGGCCTGAGCGTAGGCCTGATATTGGATCCAGTATCGGGAGCAATCGATCATATTGGGGCGCCGCACCGCTTCGGCGAAAGTGGAACTGTCGCGGTTGCGCCCCAAACGGTTTTCCAGCCAGGCCGACTCGATCCTTTGCACGGGGTCGCGGACCATGTAGATCAACTTGACATGTGGCAAATGCGCCTGCATCCGTTCCACCGTTCCGACCCATTTGGTAACCATGGCGTAAGTGACCCCAAATTCTCCGCGGGCGATCTGCTCAGGCTTTGCCGGGCGGAAGTGGTTCGCGTACCAATCCCAACCCAAGGCATAACGATCGGGACGACTGAAGAAGTTGAGTTCCTTGGGAGTCGTAACAAAAACCTGGGGATGCCGCTGCAAGACGTGATACAACGTCGTGGTGCCGGCCTTGGCGGCGCCAATGCACAAAAAGTTCGGGGAGGCAATCGAGCGTGTCGTGGATGTTGTCATTTGCGGTAGCGCAATCTCTTTTTCCGTCGGCAACTAACTCAAGGAGATTCGGCCCTGTACGCTTGCCCGGCACGCTTGCTGCCGAACAAACGCAGCACGTTCCAGGCATTGTGCCACGCTGTCAGACGCGTGACCGATGACAAGGCCACTATGCAGATTCCGCCGATGGAAAGCTGGAGCAGCAATCGTACCCAATCGGGTCCAGGCAACCACCAGCCGGAAAAATAGGTGACCGCGCCACTGAATACCGTAATCATTGCGATACCAGCAACATCGGAAACCTGTTCCGCGTATCGGTAATCCAACAACTGCCGCGATACCCAGGAGACTTGCAATGTACTGAGAGACAACGCTGCGATTTGTCCGCAGATCATCGCTTCGACGCCCCACGAGGCTGTAAAAAAAATGGTCGCCAACGTCAGTCCCTTCCGCAGCAATTGCGTCCGCAGTACCGCACCGGATTGGCCGATGGCGCGAAAGGCGTTCAAATTCGCTGACTGCAGCGGGACCAAAGCGCCCACCGCGCACAGAAGCTGGAAGTACGGAATTGCCGGGCGCCATTTGTCGGAAAAAACGACGGGAATCAGCGGATCGGCTACGGCTGCCATCAGGGCCATCACCGAAAACATCGAGAAAGCTGTAAGGCGAAAGGCCTCGCGCAGCCCGCGCTTGAGACGCTCGCGATCGGTTTGCACTCGGGCCAGCGCGGGAAACGTGACATGGTTTACGGCCATCAGAAAATTGCCCATGGGCAAGACTTGCAACGAATGCGCTTGACGATAATAGCCAACCTGAGCCTTGCTGTAGTACAAACCGATCACCAGCAAGTACAGGTTTTGATAGATCGCATCCAGAATCGCCGCCGCCAGCAAATTGGATCCGAACGGCAACATGCGAAACAGTCGTTGAAAACTGAACTGCCAAGTGGGACGCCAGGCGTCCAAGCACCATAGCATAATGGAACGGACGACCTGCATGGACACCATTTGACCGACGAGACTCCACACGCCGTATCCACACCAAGCCAGGCCGATGCCAATCGCGCCTGACGTCACGGTCGCGGTCCAGTTCGCAACCAGGAGCGCGCGGAAATTCAGGGCTCGTGTCAAGACGTTGACTTGAACCATACTGAACGCGGCAAAGATGACATTCAAACTGAGGATGCGCAACAACCAGGTCAACTCGTCGGCCTGGTAGATCCATGCAACTAGCGGCGCCAAGAAGTAAATGATCACCCACAGGACACAGGAGACCGCCAGGTTGAAGTAGAACATGGACGATTCGTCCAATTGGTCGGCGTCCTGCTTTTGAATGAGCGATTTGCCGAACCCTCCGTCCGAGATCGCATTCGAGACGGCAATGAAAACCGTTAGTATTCCGATCGCCCCAAAATCTTCGGGCAACAGCAGACGCGCCAGGACGACCATCACCAGCAATTGAATGCCTTGCTGGCCAAATCGCGCGACAAAGTTCCACAATACGCCGCGCGCCGTCCGTTCTTTTAAGGACCGCTCGCGGTCCCGACCCTTGGCCGAGTTGGACGCAGGATTCGATTCGTCGCTCATCGTTCGTCACCGGACCCTGCTGCCGCTTGATCCACGGCATTCCATTCCAACGCATGGCCGAGAAACTCAGCGAGGGCCTGATTGTGCGGGCGATAGAACGATTGCAGCCGCTCGCACAACGATGGTTCGATCTGGTTGATATAAGGCCGTTCGTTGTACTTGGCGATTTGAGGAAGTCCGGGTGGAAACGGATCCACATCTATGAAGCGGCAGACCTGTTCCAAACACACGTGCGCATTGCGGTTGAGCTCTTCGGTTTCGATCACCAAGAGCTGTTGGCGGGGAAAGGACTGCAAGTACGGTTGCAACTGCCGCCAATATAAACCCCGTCGAATCAAACTAGGCTCTTGCGGCGCGTCGGCAGAATCCACGAATGGAAACTCTTGCTCGATCAACGACTCAAACGAGGCCATTTGACCATTCGGGCGCAACAGCGATTCCAGCGTGCGCCATTCGTCAATATCCACCTTGGCATTCCGATAGTTTGGATTCGTTTTCCAAATGTCGCGAAAACTGTTCCAATGGGAAAACGCGCGCGCAACCGGTTCGCGAACCAAGACGATCAATTTCATGGCCGGATCGAACTCGCGGATCAGCGCCGCCGAGTCGGCGCGATACAAGTACCGCGGACTGGCCTCGAAGGTCATTTGTCCCGATCGCATCGTGTTCCGCAAAGGAAAGTGCGCCAAATAAAACGCGTTGCCGCGACGCCGGCGATGAGGGTGGCTGAAGAAACACACTTCTTTCATCAAGGGCGGTACGATCTGAGGATGCTGGACTAGATAGTGAAACAACGAGGTTGTTCCAGCCTTCTGCGCACCGATAATCAGGAAGCTAGGCCGCGCGCGCAGCCCTAACCAACTCGTCGCATACCGGGCGGCGTAACGAATCCGTTGGCTTACTTTGGCCATAACTAAGTGCGCTCTCCTAATCCTATCGCCGCTGGACAATGCGCCTGCCGCTGGCGGCGAATCTGATCGACTAGTTCTGAACGGTCGCGTAAGATTTCGATCGCACCGCGATGCGCGCGCCGTTGTTTCCACGAACGCCAATAGTGAACGAGTTTGTCTTGCAGGAAAAACCATTTGCCGGGTTGCCAATCAGCCGCGGTTTGGGTTGTGTATCCCAGCAACCGCATCTCGTTCTTGGCCATCGATTCGATGATCCGGATTTGCCGGATCGACAATTGTTCGCGGAACTTGTCGGCTTTTTCAGCATCCACGGGCTTGTCGATGTTCTTCCAATAGGGGTTACGCGCCGCCTCCCGCGCGGCATTCGGATCGGTTTGGGCGCACCCTTCTTCCCAGGGTTCGCCGAGAAACGCCAGCAGTCGCTGCATCACATCCCGCGTTTGCGATACCAGTGACTCGAAGGGCAAAGCGAAGAACGAGCGCCGAAAAGTCACGAACGCAGTCAGACATTTCCTTTGTTCGTCGCTCCATCGCCGGGAGATGACATACTCCGATTGCGACAACAGTGGAACGTGCAGCCACGAAGCAGTGTAGGCGCGAGGGTCGCGATATAAGTAGATGAACTGTGCGTCTGGATAGAACTTCGCCAGTTCGGGAACGAAATCGAACAGCTTGTTTTCTTTACACACAAAACGGGCTTTGCCGTTGCGACGCGCATCGGATCCATACATCCAATCAAAACAAGCCAACAATCCGGGGAATGTAACGCCGGCCGGGGGCTCGTTGATCTGCCAACCGTACTGTTCGTGTTGCGCGACGCGCTGCATATCCGCCAGCAACTCTCGGTCGGCGCCATTTTCCAACCAACTGCCGTAGTAGGGGACCAAGGGGGCGAAGTTCATCAACAACTGAGGTGCCACCGGCGCGTGCAGGCGGGAATGATTGCCCAACAAGACCCTCAGCAAGTTGCTCCCCGAGCGCTCCGACGAGACGATGAAAATAGGAGCGATCGAAGTTGTCAATGTCAAAGAATCCACTGTTCCGACCCGTCTGCTCAGGTATCCCAGCGAAACGGTTTAGGCAGCATCAGCGTCCGCTCGGCTTTGCGATACCAGCCGCGGAGCGCGAAGTCCTTGGTGTGCAAGTAGCATTGCACGACAACCAAAGGACTTCCTTCCGTGAACGTCAGCAGGCGACTCATGGGTCGGCTGGTCCGCCGCACATGGTAGCGAGTCAACGCACAGACGTTGAGAAAATGGGTTCCCCAACGCGTTTCGATATGCGTCTTGTTGCCGACGCGGGCGTTGGGCTGAGCATGGGTGTGGCCACCCAACCAGAGCGCCACCGCGCCAGGGTGTTCGCTGAGGAATCGCTCGAACGCACCCGAGTCTTCTTGGCTGTTCACCCAATACAGGTACGATGCGCCCCGCGGAGTGCCTTCGGGGTAATATCCATGAAACTTGCTTTTCCAGTTCCCGTGTTCGTCTTTTTCGAATCCTTCCCAATCGCCCGAAGCAACCGTGGTGTTCTTCAGAACGTAATGATGGGCCGAGACAACGATGGCGTCGGGATGCTCGAGAACTTGTTGTTTCCACCACTCGAACGTTTCGCCCGTCACGACGCCGGCCGGATTTCCTCCGAGCGCGCCGCGCCCGATCGTCTGTGTCGGCTCGTTGCGATCGCTCATCATCAGAAACAACAGATTCCCCACGCGAAAACGATATCGTTCCCAAGTTCCTTCAATCGGGTAGGGGCGGTTCCGCACGTCCACACCCGAGGTCTCGGGATGTTCCCCTAAGGGATCGATCCAGCGACGGAACCACTCCGCTTCGGGTTCACCCACTGCATTGCGGTCATGGTTGCCACAAATATCGTAGACCGCCTCCCGCGGGTGATTCCGCAGGACTGCGTACTGGCGGACGACTTCCCGGCCTTCATCGTCGGTCGGAGATTCGTGAGCCCCCGACAGGTCGCCGACATTGATGGCGAAGTCCCATTCAAACGGGACTGCGCCTTCATCGTCTCCTTGCTCGGATTGTTGCAGCGCAATCGCCAGACTCTGACGGCCTTCCGCCAAATCGGTGCCGACATGGGCATCGCCGAACGCCCAGATCCGTAGTTGTCGCGGGGGAATCGGCGCCGGTAACCGTGGTGCCAACGCAACTCCAACCAGACCGGCGGTCGCTGACAGGGCCTGCCGCCGATTGATCGTCGAGACGCTCGCCTTTTTGTCGTCGCCTGTTTCCAAGTGGTTCACTGCACAAAATCCCAATTGGATTCCATGAAATCGACCATCGATCGCGCATCGATCACCTGCCGCACCTCGCGGATGATTTCGTCGGCCAACTCGTTCCGCCAGGCGTCGTCGCTTTGTTTCGAATTATATACCGAGTACGTGTCGCGTCGGTCTTCACCGCGACTGGTTTGCAGAAACTCCTCGGTCTGGCTGTTCCATGGAATCTCGCACCAGTCGAACAAGGACTGGACAGTGGCTGCTGGTTCCGTCAAAAGTTCGTGGTAGCGAATCAAGCGGAATTGGTCGGGAAATCGAGCGGCCAGTGCGCGGAACGATTCGGCGACCTCGAGCCATTTGTCAAAGCCATAGAACTCTTCCGGACGACCTTGATTCTTAGACGGCGCCCCGCGCCACTCAGCCAAGAAATCCCACTCCGGTTTGAATTCCTTGGGCGCCTGTTTCCAACTGGCCAAGACCGCCAGCGGATTGCGCACCAACCCCACAACGCGGAGTGATTCATCCTGACTCAAGAGGTTGTCGAGAAGATGATGGTAGCGCACTTCTTTGTAAACGATGTGTGTGCGCGGCTCCGACTTTTCAAACTGAGGATAAATGCCGGAACGGACGGCCTCCGTCTGATCGAGGAAGTCATCGCTCCGCGCGGCGATGGCCTCGAAAAATTGGAGAATCTCTCCGCGCGACGAATGAGGAGACAAGGCCCCCTTGAAGGCATACGAAAACAGCGGTTGGTACTTGTACACCACCGTCGGGCTGCTGTTAAAAATCTGCCCCAACCACGAAGAACCGCTGCGGGGCACGCTGTGAATGGCAATCCGGTGCACGATCTAATGCGCCTCCCGGTCGGCCGAGGGCGTGGCCACCGCCGCCGGATTTGGTGTTCGATCCCTTGCGGGAATTACCAAGCCTTGCCGCGCCATGGCCTGCACGACTTCTACGGAGTTGTTCATCAGGATATCGACAATGGAAAGTCCCGGCAGAAACTCGGTTCCGCTTTGGCGATACTCGGGTAGGTGCGGTTCCAGAAAGCTCAACTGGATGTTGCGCGCCGCAAAATAGGTCGGCTCATACAATTCCCTGCCGCCGGGCGGATTCACATATTCGGCCGCCTCGGCGCGCAGGCAGATGTCGCGAATGCGTTCGGCGCCTTTAAGGTGGGAATTCTCAAAGACGCCACTGCTGTCAACGATAGTCGTCGTCACTCCCAGCAGATCGCAGACCCAGCGGATACTGGCCTTGGCTAATTCGCCAATCGTGATATTACGTGTCTGCAATAGCGAGTTCACTCCCGGCATGATCTGTTCGTAATAGGGCGCCCGCCGGTAGGCTTGCTCCATCGTGCGCAGCAGTTTGCGTCGCCATTTCTCATCCGGCTCGACGGCAATCTCGCGGATCGCGCGATTCTGGCTGGCACCGACCAGCGGGATCGTGAATAAGTGCTTGGAGCCACCCAGGGCGATCTGGTTGCGATTGATCCAGCCGCGATTGATGAAGTTGACATCGTCGAGAAATACAAACTGGTCAACTGCCGCGATGAGCTGAAAATAGCCCAGGTACGGCAAAAAGTACGGCTGCATGATGGCCAATTTCATGTCGTCACCCAATCGCGCAGGGCATTGATGACGCGAGTGACCTGCCGATCATCCATGTCCGAGGCCAAGGGGAGGCACAATACGCGGCGCGCACTGTCGGCACTCTGCGGGCAACCAGCTTGAACCGGTAATTCGCGAATCGAGTCCAACGAAGGATAAAAATATCGGCGGGTGTTGATCTGCCGTTGAGCCAGGAAAGCGCGCGCGGATTGCAGCGACTCTTCTGTCGAAAAAATTACGGGATAATACGAATAGTTGTATTCGGTTTCCGGTCGCACTTGAGGCCGGGCCAACGGTAGGCGAAAGTCGGCGATGGCTGTGTCGTATTGAGCGGAAATCGCGCGTCGCCGCGCGATCAGTTGCGGGATTCTCGGCAACACGCACAGCCCTAGCGCGGCGTGTAACTCGGAAAGTTTGGCGTTCGTTCCCAACCCCCAAAAGGCCTCTTCGCCCCGGTGTCCGAATCGCCGCATCCATTCGATTCGTTCGATGGCCCCAACATTTGGGCCCGATACAAACCCACCCTCCGCAGTGTGAAACAACTTGGTGGCGTGCAGACTGACCATCGATACGTCGCCGAAGTCCAAGAGGCATTGGCCCCGATAACGAACTCCGAACGCATGCGCGGCATCGTAGATCACGGCGAGTCGATGTTTCTCAGCAATTCGCTCCAAGGCCACAACATCACAGGGAATCCCATAAACATGCGTGGCCACAATCGCTTCGACGTCGGGAGTAATTGCCGCTTCCACCGCGGCAGGGTCGATCGTCAACGTCTTCGTTTCAATATCGGCGAATCGGACGGAACAGCCTTCCCACAAGGGACAGCTGGTCGTGGCCACATACGAAAACGGCGTCGTGATTACCGTTCCCCGGATGTTCAAGGCCCGCAGCGCCAGATGCAGCCCCCAAGCGCCATTGGCCAGCAATAGAACGCGCGCTGAGCCGAGAAACTGTTGCAAGCGCTGCTCCAACTCCAGAACCAAAGGACCATGGTTAGTGAGTTGCCGACGCTGCCAGATTCCCTGCAAATACTGGATGTACTCATCCAGTGGGGGCAGGTAAGGACTGGTGACCGGAATTAGCGGTTCGTCGCTCATTCCCCGGCCAAGCTCCGCAAATAGTCTCCATAGCCGCTTTTGCCGTAGCGGTCCGATAACTTGAGCAATTGCTGGCGATCGATCATTTTTCGGTAAAAGGCGACTTCCTCAATACACCCGATTTTGGTTCCTTGCCGCTCCTCCACCACCCGCACAAACGTCGAGGCGTCATTGAGCGAGGAGAATGTTCCAGTATCCAACCAGGCAATACCGCGATTGAACACGCCGACTTTCAATTGACCGCGCCGCAAATACTCTCTGTTGACGTCCGTAATCTCGTACTCGCCGCGTGCGGAGGGTTGCAGCGACTTGGCAATGTCCACGACTTGATTGTCGTAGAAATACAATCCGGGAACGGCATAATTCGATTTCGGCCGCGCGGGTTTTTCCTCAAGCGACAACACGTTTTTCTGTTCATCAAACTCGACGACGCCGTAGCGCTGAGGATCAGTCACCGGCTGGGCGAACACCACTGCTCCAGTCGGGTGGGTGTGCCGTCGAACCAGTTCGCCGAAACCCGCTCCATAGAATATGTTGTCGCCCAAGATCAATGCTGAAGGCGAATCCCCAATGAACTGCTCGCCGATCACAAACGCTTGTGCCAATCCGTTGGGGATTTTCTGTTCGGCATACTGAAACCGGCAACCGAGATCAGAACCATCCCCTAACAGCCGCCAAAAATTCGGCAGATCAACAGGCGTGGAGATAATCAAAATCTCGCGGATGTCGGCCAACAAGAGGACCGACAGCGGATAATAGATCATCGGCTTGTCATACACCGGGATCAGTTGTTTGGACAATGCCAAGGTGATCGGATGGAGCCGCGTCCCCGCCCCGCCCGCCAAAATGATACCTTTCATGACGTGAGTTCGTTCAATAAAGTGAATTGTGTTGTCGTGTTACCGCGACGATTCAATCCTGTTCGGAGTTCCGAGCTATGTGGTTCCCCGACACCAGGTTTTCTTCGCCAATCCGCTGCACCTGCCCCGATCAACCTAAGCCCAAACGATTCAGCCGATACTCCCCGGAAAGTATTTCCTGCCACCACTCGCGGTGATCCAAATACCATTGAACAGTTTTGCGGAAACCGCTGGCGGCATTTTCTATTGGTTCCCAACCCAACTCCTGATGAATCTTCCGCGCATCGATGGCATACCGCAAGTCATGCCCCGGCCGGTCGGCAACAAAGGTGATCAATTGACGGTACGATTCCAGGCCGCCGCGTTCGCGGACCTGCGGGTTCGTCTGTGGCGGAACCCATTCATCCAATAAATCGCACAGATGCCGGACGAGGTCGATGTTCCGCATCTCATTATTGCCGCCGATGTTATATGTTTCCCCCACGCTTCCTCGGGTCAACACAGACCACAACGCGCGCACGTGATCCTCGACAAACAACCAGTCACGCACGTTTTCCCCCTTACCATAAACGGGTATCGTCTCGCCGCGAAGCGCTTTCAGAATCACGACGGGAATCAGTTTTTCCGGGAATTGGAAAGGACCATAATTGTTGGAGCAATTCGTGACCAGTACGGGAAGTTTGTATGTGTCGTACCAAGCCCGCGCCAAATGATCGGAGGCCGCTTTGCTTGCCGAATAGGGAGAATGCGGATCGTACCGCGTCTGCTCGTGGAAGGCAGGATCAGTCGGCCCGAGCGAGCCATACACTTCATCCGTCGATACGTGCAGAAATCGAAAGCCGCTGCGGCGGGCGTGGTCTGTCGATTCCAAATACTTGCGGGCGGCTTGCAACAATGTGAAGGTCCCCAAAACGTTCGTCCGAATAAAAGCATCTGGCCCGTCAATCGAGCGATCGACATGGGATTCGGCCGCCAGGTGCAGCACCGCGTCTGGGCGATGTTCGGCAAACAAGCGACCGACGGCGTCAGTATCGGCTATATCGACTTGGCAGAAACGATAACGCGGATGGTCGGCCACATCCGCCAACGAGCGGATGTTGCCCGCGTAGGTCAACTTATCGACGTTGACGACCGTAGCTTCTGTTTCGCGGAGCAGGAAACGGACCAAATTGGTACCAATAAAGCCGCAACCTCCGGTGACCAATATTATGGGTGTTGCATTCATGTCCACATTCAATCGTTCTCGTCCAACACGCGATCGAACGCGCGCAGGCAAACCACGTCATTGTAGGCCAGATCAAAAGCGCGACGCGCTTGGCCACTCAATGCTTGCAAGGTCTTTGGTTCCTGTTGAAGTTGTTTGACGAAGGAGACCACACCCTCGACATCCCCTTCCCGCAGACTCACGCCACATTGAAAACGTTGAATAGCCTCATCGACATTGCTCCCCGGCGGCCCCACGTACAGCACCGGGAGACCCTCTGCCAGGTTCGAGTGCAATTTGCTCGGACTCATGACTCCCAACGAGATCTCATCGAGAGTAATCAAACAACAATCGGCGGCGCTCATCACCGTGGGAGTCATCTCTTTGGGAACGTAGCCATGCAGCACGATGTTCGTCAATTGGCGTTCCTCGGCCTGTTGGCGCACATCATCGAATCGCTTACCGCCGCCAACAAACAAGAACACGATCGGTTCGTCGCGCAGCCGTTCGGCGGCGGCCAAAATCGTTTGAAACGTATGACCGAAACCCATGTTGCCCAGGTAGAGGACGACAAACTTGTCGGTCAAACCGAGTTGTTGCGCGCCTGACCAAGGAGGAGCGGTCTGATCGGGAGGAAAAAAATCCGCGCGCTCCCAATTGGGAATGATCGTCGTCGGCAACTGGTGCCGGCGCGGCTGGTAATGTCCCAGCAGCAGTTCCTTCATCGCCGGATCGAGTACGACCAAATGGTCCAAGCGGGCGAACAGGCGGCGATTGAGAAACCGCAAACAGCGGCTGGCCCATCCGCCTTCGCGGATGACCCCGTAGCGCTCGGCGGCTTCGGGGTAACAATCCATGTTCCACAGTACCAGCCGGACTCGGCGGCGAAACAGTTTGTGCAGGGCGCCGGCCCAGGCAATCATCGGCGGCGTGGTCAAACAGACGATGACATCTTGGCGTCGGAGGAAAACGACCTTGATCATCGTCAGCACATAAAAGCAAAGGTAGTCGAACAGCCGGCGCCAATGCGAAGCTTTGCCAGCGCGCGGCGTCCACACGCGGCGCACCCGCACCCGCGATTCGCCCTCCCGATCGGCAACCTGCTCCGTGGCCACATACCCACCCCAACTGGCGATCACGGTCACATCGTCTCCCAAAGCGGCGCGATGTTCCGCCAACGATGCCACCAGGTGGGCCGTCGGACTGAGGTCGGGAGTGTAGTATTGATTGACAATCGTGAGTCGCATATTCGTTCACAGGCGCAGGGCTCAGCGGGATTCATGCGGCGATCCGGTCGGTTCGCCATTCGCGCGAGAATCCGCACCGCGCCACTGGCCAGCGTCTCATCATCCGGACGCGCTATCGGCAAGCTTCAAGTTCGTCGCAACTCCCTCGTCCAGCGAGCGGCTGGCGACTTGGGTTGATTCGTTGAGGTCGTATTCACAGAGTCAGGAACGAGAGAGCTGCACGGCCTCTTGCCTCGCCAGTTCCAAATCATGGTCCACCATGATTTGCGCCAGTTCGCGGCATTTGACGCGGGGCACCCAGCCCAACTTTTCCTGGGCTTTCGAAGGATCACCCAGCAAGAAATTGACTTCGGACGGACGGAAGTATCGCGGATCGACTTCGACGACATCATGCCAATCCAAGTCGATGACCTGTGCCGAGAAATCCAGAAAATCGCGAATCGAATGGGATTCACCCGTGGCGAGAATGTAATCGTCAGGATCATCGTGCTGCAGCATCATCCACATCCCTTCGACGTAGTCCTTGGCATAGCCCCAGTCGCGCTGGGCATCCAGATTTCCCAGAAAGAGTTTGTCTTGCAGGCCCAATCGAATGCGGGTCAGCGCGCGCGTAATTTTGCGCGTGACAAACGTTTCACCGCGCCGTGGCGACTCGTGATTGAACAAGATTCCATTGACGGCGAACAGATCGTACGCGTGACGATAATTAACTGTTTGGTGATAGGCGTACACCTTGGCACAGGCATAGGGACTCTGCGGTCGGAAAGGAGTGGACTCGGTTTGAGGAGTCTCCAAGACATCGCCAAACATTTCGGAACTGCTGGCCTGATACACGCGGACCGGCTTCGTGCGGTTCAGTTGCCGCGCGGCTTCGAGCACATTCAACGCCCCAGCGCCAACCGCTTGGAGCGTATAGACCGGAGCGTCAAACGAGACGCGGACATGACTTTGAGCGCCCAAGTTGTAGATCTCGTCCGGTTCGATAATCAGCACGAGGTTGGTGATCGCCTGTCCATCCGTCAGATCGCCATAATGCAAAAACAGACGGGCGCCTGGTTCATGTGGATCGCGGTAAACATGGTCGATTCGCGAAGTATTGAAGGAGCTGCTGCGGCGCACGATCCCGTGAACTTCATACCCTTTGTCTAATAGCAACTCGGCCAAGTACGATCCGTCCTGGCCGGTAATCCCGGTAATCAATGCCCGTTTCATTGTGCGCATACCCCAATGTGGTTTCGTACGTCCACGTCTAGAAACCAATAAATAAGGTAATCCTGACTAAATTCCAAGGCCAAATCGGCGCGCACTCCGTTCTTCTGGGTGACACGTGATGGCGCCAACCCCGGTATTTTTCGCAATTGTTGTCAACTTCTGGCGCTGGCCGGCTTCAGGTTATACTCATCGTGGCGCGCTCGATCCGTACGAGCCGTTTTGCAACCGGGGACAACGAATATGCCCGACGCCATCACGGGGCCATAACCTACTGCCGGGGCCGAGGTTTGTTCCGAATGCGGATGCAACGCACGGCCCACCCTTGGGACCTGGCGCCCGCAATTTCGGCCTCCAAGTACACTCCAAGCTATCACAATCGGCCGCGCTGTAAACGACGGGAGGCCGCCGCGGCCGGAGTTTCCCTTCCTTTCGCGGAGAACTTCACGGAAGATTCATTTGTAGCGATTTTACCGAGGGCCCGCCGACATGCGCCCCATGCTCACCAAACAGACGTCGTCTTGCGGCGCCGTTTGCCCGCAATGGTGTCGAATCGTTTGACAGATGATGCGGCCGATGGCTTCCGGCGTTTTCGCTTGCCCCGTTTCCAATTCGGAAATCAATTTGCTCGCGCCGAGCATCTCACCAGCGGAGTTCATCGCCTCAGTGACACCATCGGTATAAAAAACCACGCAATCACCTGGCGCCAACGACAGCGTTATCGAGGGATATGCCGCGCGCTCATTGATTCCCAAGGGCATACCCGAATACTCGCTGGACAAAAACTCGAATCCTTTTCCCTCGCGCCGGACGAGGGGCAAGGCATGTCCGGCATTGACGATCGACAACGCATGATTCTTGGAATCGAGTACACCCATCACCAACGTGACAAACTGGTCAAGATGCAGATCGGTCAAGTTGCGATTCATCTGTTCGATGATGCGAACCGGGTCCACATGCGTCGCGACGGCGTATCGCGCTTCGGCCGAGATTTTGGCCATCAAGAGTGCCGCCGCGACGCCGTGGCCGACGACGTCGGCCACGACAATCGCCACGCGGCGATCGCTCATCGTCAAATAGTCGTAATAGTCGCCGCCAACCTGGGCCATGGCCCGATAATGGGCGTAGAACTCGTAGCCTGACAACGAGGGTGCCGCCTGGGGCAAGAACCGCTGTTGCACTTCATGTGCCAACGCCAATTCGCGCTGCAACCGCTGCGAGGCTTCAAACCGCTCAAACAACTCCAAACGCTGCAAAGCCAAACTGGCCTGGGCGGCCACCGCAACGAGAACCTCCAAGTCGCTTTGCTGAAACGCCAACGCCGACCGCAAGGTGTCCAACTGTACAACTCCCACCGCGCGGTCGTCGGCGTCGATCAACGGGGCGCACATCATCGAGCGGATACGAAAATCCGTCAAGCTCTGACTCATGTCAAACCGGGCATCGGCCGCCGCATCACTGCTCAAAATGGCTTGTCGCGAATCGAGGACTAAATTCGTGATCGTGCGGCTGATGCGCACTTGCTCCTCGAATTGGCTGCGCCGCGTCTTCATGACCTCGGAAACGATTTGCCCATCGCCGTCACGAAACGCGATAAAACCTCGGTCGGCATCGGCGAACAACTCGAACAAGGTGTCCATCATCGTCTTCAGAATCGCCTGCCGATCATGGGCGTCGCGCAGGGCGCGGGTCACCGCCAAAATGGCTTTGAGCTTCTCGTCGGCGCCGACCAATCCGGCGCCATGGTGCGAGGAAACATCGAGACTGCTGCGGATCGAGCTGGCGCCCGTTCCCGATTCCCGCAGATCGTCGAACAGTAGAATGCTGCTGTTTCCGGGAGACGCGGAGCCGCGGTCCCCCAGCAGGTGCTGCGTTAGATGGATATGATCTTCATCCAAATAGAAGATGAATTCTTCTTCGCAAACACGAATTCGAGAACCATCGAACAACCGCGCCGGCTTGGCAATCTCAGCTCCGTTCACCAATGTCCCGTTGCGGCTGTTCAGGTCGCGCACGTAGTATTGGCCGTTCTGCTGATAGACCTCGGCGTGGCGACGACTGACCGAGGGGTCGTCAATCACTAGGTCGCATTGGGGACTCCGCCCGATGACCAGCGGAGCGGCATCCAAGTAATGCCGTGTAGCATCGGCCAACGAGTCGCTAGAAATCAACATCGCCATGAGTCAACCTTGTCGGATGGAGTATTTCCGGGACCGCACGTTCGGCAGCTTAGACGTGTCGGGCACGAAGGACGTTTGCACTTGCCCCCGTCCACGCCGAACGCCTATTGTAGGGAACCAGCCGACCTCCGGTCAACAAACGGGCCATTGCCATTTTCGTGATCTCGATCCGCTTCGATAAACACGTCCAATTGCTGGCCGACAAACAACCGCGCCGACGATTCTTCCACCGCGTAAATCACGGGCAACACGCGTGTGTCGATTCGTTCCGTGTTGGCGCCGGTCAACGCCCGTTTGGGAATCACGTAGGGTTCCACGCGCACAAATGTCAATCGCACCGATTGATTGGCGTCGCCGCGAATCACGCCGCGCGCGTTCGCACCCGTTTGGAAGCGGGGAATATCGGCTTCGTCGATATCGACCCGAACGTGCGGTTGCCGCATGTCACCCAGGACAATCAAATCCTTATTGGGCGGCGCCGCGACAAATTCTCCGGGCCGAATGTTGACTTGCAAGACCACACCATCGACAGGCGCGCGGACCAGCGAGCGCTCCAGTTCGGTTTCGATCTGTGCGATTTGGGCTTCGATTTGCGCGATGTTGGCGCGGACCACCGCCAAATCCGGTTCCCAAGATCCGGCCAACAGCAAATCGAGTTCCGCTTGCGCTCGTTCCAGTTCGGCGGCGGCGAATTGCTTCGCCTGCAACGCGTCGATCAATTCACCTTCGGCGACGGCTTGTGTCCGAACCAGTCGCTCCAAACGTCGATAGGCGTCTTCCGCACGTTCCAGGTTGGCTTGGGCCGCATCCACGCGATGACGCGCCGGCGGAACCTCTTCGGGACGCGGCAACGATTCCAGTCGCGCCAATTCTGCCTGTGGTACCGCCAACCGAGCCCTACCCGCGTTCCCACCACATCGGCCGAAACGTACAGATCGCGAACCACTCCAGCCAGCGGCGCGCCGATCGCGATGTTCTCACTGTGCGGCTCGACCATTCCCGCTGCCGCAATCCACCGCCCATAGGGACTGCGCGGAGGCAAGGCCGGCGGATCCGAAGCGGGAACCGTCCGATCGGCGCTGAAAATATGCATCATGCCAAAGATCAGTAATACGATGGAAACCAGAGGTATTCCCCACAACTGCAAGCGACGTAGCATGGCTCAATCTACCTTTCGTATAGAGCAACCGGCACTGTTGGGCGATGACGAAGGAGCGACGTTCCCCTGGGATAGATGTGAAGCGTCCCATTCGTTCCGCTCGTCTTTCTCGATGCGTCCATCTGCCAGATGAATTATCCGATGGCCATACTGGAATACACGATGGTCGTGGGTGACAATGATCACCACCCGCTCGGCTTCGATGGCCACGTGCGTCAAGAGTTGCATGACTTGACTTCCGGAAACGGCGTCCAAAGCTGCTGTCGGTTCGTCGCAAACCAAAATGCTGGGATGATGAATCAAGGCCCGCGCGATCGCGACGCGTTGTTGTTGGCCCCCGGATAACTGGTTGGGGCGAAACTCAGTCCGCCCTTCCAAGCCCAGGATTTCCAACTGGCGGCGGGCGGCGGCGATGGCCGCATGGCGCGGGCGGCCAGCAATCAACAACGGTACGGCGGCGTTTTCCGCGGCGGTTAGGGCCGGCAACAGGTTGTACTGCTGAAACACAAAACCGATATGCTGCGCACGAAATCGAACCAGTGCGCCCCCTCGCATATGGATCAGACTGCTTCCCAAGACCGTGACATCGCCTTGAGTCGGCTTCAGCAATCCGGCAATAACAGAGATCAAGGTCGTCTTGCCGCAACCCGATGGTCCGGCCAGCAGAGTCAATTCGCCCGGCGCAATGTCCATGTCGATTCCGCGCAAAGCCAACGTCTTGGTGTCGCCGGTGGAAAACTCCTTGGTTATGCCGCGACAGCTAACCGAGAATCGCGATGAATTGAGTTGCGCCACGGCGTTCATCCTCGAAAGACAACGGCAGGTTCCAGCACCAGAACCTTGATCGATGCGATCAAGGCCGATAGGGAAATGATTGCCAACACGGCGACTCCGACACCTATCGCGGCATACGGGTTGAGATAGAGACCAGCCAGATGCGTGATGTTTTTGGTGGACTCAAAAAAGGCAGCCGTCAATCCGATGCCCACGCCATAACCCAGCCCGCCAACAATCAAGGCTTGCAATAACACCATCCCGAGAATCCGCACATTGGTGACGCCCATCGCTTTCAACGCGCCGAACTGCTTTAGATTCTCCAGCGTGAACAAATAAAAGGTTTGCCCGGTGATCGCTGCCCCGACGATGAAGCCTAAGGCAATGGTGATCCCGAAGTTGACTGGAATCCCAGTGGTCTGCAAAAAGTAACCAATCGTTTTCCAGAAGAACTGCCGCTTGGTGAGCGCCATTAATCCCGTCGATTCCTCAATACGGCGGCAAACGTCGACGGGGTCTTCCCCCGCGTCAGGCTCCGCCAGAATATAGTTCACGATATGGCGTTGTTGCGGCACGAATCCACGGACTGTTGACAAGCGCGTATAGACCACAGGCAGTGTCGTAAACGGAGCGGATGCCTTGCAAATGCCCACCAGCTTGGCCCGCCGATCGTTCAACTGAAACTCGCGACCGATGTGATACGGCTCTCCCGGCCACATGTACTCATAACCGGCCTTATCGACCACGACGGCGTCAGGTTGCCGCAAGTCGCTGAGCTGCCCCAGCACCATTTCTTGAGGAGCGCCGATCAACGTACTGTCGTCCAGTCCGAACAACACCAAGGCCCGATAGTTGCCGTCCGCCAAGCGCGCCGTCACTTGACCTTTGTACAAGTGCACAGCCCAGGCGACCCCAGCGACTCCGCGCACGCGATGCAAGTCGTTATCTGGCAACCCCGGCGCTTCGTCGATGAAGCGCGTTTTGTTGTCCATAACCCACAACGACGCATCGCGAATATCGGTTACTTGACTGGCCGTGCGGGCCATGATCCCGACGAAAATGGAAATCTGCTGGGCCATCAACAAGGTGGCGAAGGAGATTCCGAACACGAGCCCCACGTATTTGGCTGTGTCACCCACCAACATTCGCACCGCAACCCAATTCATCGCTCGCCCTGCACTCTTCTTCAGCGCGTCACATACACAACGGTCAGGGTGTCCGGGACAGCCCGCGTATTAAACCCTCGATCATGATCCGCGCTTTTGGTTTGATCGGACGCCAATCGACCCAGGGATCGTCTCCTTTGACCAGATGCAACGCGACCAGACCATGCACGGCAGCAAAAACGACCTGGGCCAATTGCTCGGCGTCCCGCAATTCGGTTCGGAATCGCTGCATTTCTAGCCCCTCCCGAACCGTGCTCAATAGGTAGGCATAACAATCTTGACCCGGATTGCCCCGTTCGACCAATCGCCCTTTGGGAAGGGCGGGATGCGGTGTCAAAAACATCAACCGATAGTGGTCGGGATGTCGCAAGCCGAATTCGACTACTGCCATTCCCATTTCCAACAAACGCCGCAGGGGATCGTGAATCCGCTCGACTTTCTCGAACATGCTGCGGAAGGACATGAATTGTCGTTCGACAACTTCACCCAAGAGGGATTCCTTGTCCGCAAAGTAACAATAAATCGCCGTCGGCGTATAGCCGATCCGCGCGGCCAATCGGCGCATGGAGAAGCCGTCCACGCCGTGTTTTAACAGCACAGCAGTGGCCGCTTCCAAGATTCTCTGGCGCGTTCTTTGTTGCTGCCGCGCCCGCCGCGCCTGGCTGGGCGACATTCTTTCCGAGCGTCCCATGGATCAGGAACCGATATCGGCAATCTGACTTAACACTGTTAAGTAATATTACAACGTTAAGTCGCCATGTCAAGTGCGGTGCCAGATAACACCATCAGCGGGTGCCGGTGGCGGAAGGGCGGGCCCATCGAACGACGACATCGGACCTCGCGACAGAATGTCGCGGACGTGTGCTGCCAGCGTTGATTGCCGCAAATCGGCGGGGGATACAACTCGTTCAACAATACGCTAATCGGCTGCGCAGCGCGGCTAAGTCCGGCATGGATTCCAACAGTTGCCGGATACATTCGGGTGGCGCGACTCGGCCATTCGAGCGCTGCACACGCAGCGATTGCAAATGGAGACTGTTGTCGTCCGACCACCACCGCCAGGGACCGCGCTTGGGAATCTGATAGGCTTCCACTCCCTCGCGCCGCTGACTGCCGATGAACGCGAACAACTGCGCAGTAACGTGCCGCGGCTGAGCGATCAAGTCCTCATAGCGAATCAGAGCCACGCGCTCGGCTTGCCGATCGGCCAGTTCCACCAATCGTTGTGTCACCGGCAGCCAATACTTTCGCACTAGCCAAGAATCAAATGCGCGCGGGACCAAGGGACTGAGAAAACCGAAGGTCATCCGCCGGATAGAGCGCACGGTGTCCCACGCATCGCGGACCAAGACGATCAACTGTGGCTGCAGCGATACAGGAAGCCGCGGATACGTCCGGGTTTCGTGGAACCAGGCCGGACGTTTCAGCAAGACGATCCGCTGCGGTGCCAAGGCCCAGACACGCGGCGCGCGGTCGGCGGCCACGAACCGCTGAAAATTGACTTCCGGCAAATCGGTGACATCCGGAGCCGTGGCCAAGAGAGCCTTGAGCAATGTCGAGCCACTGCGCATGGTCGAAGCGACGATCACCAACCGCCGCTGGTCCGCGGGCGCGGGTTCGCTGGAGGCCGTCAGCAGTGATGTTTGTACCAATGGGACGCGCGTGGACATTACCTCAGGCGAACCTGCCGCAATAGGGTATATGTGTGCTCGCTGTCGAACGCGGTCTCTATTCTAGCGCGCCAAGAAGATGGGTAACAGCCCGAACAGCGCCAATTTACGCCCTATTTTCACCGTTCCAACAAAAATGCCCGCGTACGGCGAGGCCGCACACGGGCAACGGAGCAAACCACCGACCAACGATCGGGTTATTTGTCGCGCCGCGAGTTCAACTCCTGCTCCACTTGCTCGCGCACCAATTCCTTCATCTTCTCGCGCAGGGTTTGAATCTCAGACCGTGCCGCGTCGAGTTTGTCTGTCAATTCGCGGATGCGATCCTGAAGCTGACCCGACTGTAAAGCCTCCAATTCGCCTTGCAATTTCAGCCAATGGGGGTTGTCCCTTTGAAAGTTCTGCAACTCCTCTTGGAACCGTTCCCGCATTTCTGCGGTTCGCTGCTTCCATTCCTCCAAGGCTTGCACGTTGGCCAACTCAAAATTCTTCATTCGTTCGGCCAGTTCTTCACTTAGGCCGTCGAATCTCGAGTTATCCCATTGAATGATCCCCGGGCCGATCCCCTCCAACTGGAGATTCTCAAAGGGTTGCCAACCTTCAAGTTTATTCAGCACGCGCATCCCCTTGCGCTCTTCAGGCTTCAATGTAATCCGAACGTCTTTCCCATCGCGAACGATGGACAAGGACAACTCACGCCCTGCCTCACCTGCTTGATTCACAGCTTGGGCTAGGTCGTCTGGTGTGGTGAGTTCCTTATCATCGGCGTTCAATATGATGTCGTCCACTTCCAAGCCGCCACGGGCGGCTGGCGATTCCGGCGAGACAGACCTGACAACCAATCCGCCATGGGCCGATAGCCCCATGTGGACCGCTAGCTCTTCGTCAACCGGTTGGCAGGTCACACCGATGTAATACTTATTGCCGGGCGTTAGAGCCCTGATCACAATGTTCTCACCGCCGTCGCCCACAATGTTGAGCGGTCGAAACTTGAACAGAAAATTGTCCGCTCCGCCAGCGACGCCGTCCTGCGCGTCGGTTAAATCAACTTCCATAGTTTCGCCATCCGGCCCGACCACGATCGCCTTGCCGAACACCTGCTGCTCTTGCTGTCCGTCGCGAACAATGATGTTCTTACCGCGCTGGATCATGACACTGCGCGCCCCAGCAATGTCCACCTCGCGCCGGACACCATCGCCATCGATGATCACAATTTTGTCGCCATCGACTTGGACCTTTGTTTCGACTCGGGCAGCGCCGCCACCCGGTTTCGTTTCATCCTGCGCCCGGAGGGGAAAACCGTAAAGACTCACTGCCAGGATGCCAGTCGCCAGCATCCATCGCCAATTAGAAAACGTACTCATTTCTTTCTCCTTTCGAATGTGTGATCGAAATTATTATTGGCCGTAGGCCACCAATGTTAGATCTTGAACGGGTACCACGACCTGCCGACCATCATTCATGCGGCCCGACAACAAGCGGACGCGCGGTTGCAGTTCCAGGCCGGCCTGACGGTACTCGACTTGTATCACTTCGGGAATCTCTATTTGCGGCAAACGGAGGCCCATTTCGACCGCCAGTGTATGCGGGATCAACGGGATTTCCTCGTCCACCAAGGGTTCGCCGTTCTCGCTGACCAGGCGAATCTTGTAGGGCGCAACAACTTGCTGCAGGCGATCCGCCGTCGAAATGACCGGCGGAACATTGTTAACAGGCGCTTCCACCGAAGCAAGCGGCACCGACCGATCGACATGATTCACCAATTGATGGGCGAATTGCGCTCCCTGTTGAATTCCCAACCAGTATCCCAGCGGCATCACCAGCAGCAGAGCGGCAGCCGCCGACAACCAAAAAACGTTCGCCGACATCCAAAATACCGGCTTGGCCGGCGTCGTTCCGCTTCCCCAATCGCAATTTGCTGCTGACATTGCCGTCCCCGCCGGCAGGACTTCACCGTCCTCCGGAGCGGGCGAAGATGTATCGCCGACAAATTGCGACAGGGCCCGCCCCATCGCTTGCTGCTCGACAAACACCAGCGCCATCTCGCGCCAGATTCCCGGACGGTTTTCCGCCAATCGCAACAAGTCACTTACTCGTCGCTGGTCCAGTTCACCATCCGCTAAACGTTGCAATTCCAATTCCAAAGCTTCTGTCGTCATCGCTCACCTAACCGCAAGTCAATATTTCCCTGCAGCGCCCCCAGTTCGTCACTTCCACCGATTCCTAAAAGCCTTGCACGACCAGCCGTCGCAGCCGCCGCTTGGCTTTCAACAATCGATATTCAATCGTCTTGACTTTGACTCCCATAAATTGAGAGAGTTGATCGTAAGTCCAATGTTCCGTGTATTTCAACGTCAACAACTCCCGGTCGCGCGGGCTCAGTTTCGCTAGCGCCTGTTGAACGTTTTGCCGCTGCTCGCGCTCCAACAACCAATCCAAGGGAGACTGCGTCGTCGCTGCCGCGTCCAGTTGTTCGTGCGGGATCGTCACGGGCGACTTGCGGCCGTTGCGCCGATGGTGGTTGATGGCCTGTCGAACCGTCAGACGATACAACCATGCCGGCACTTTGTTCTCGTCCACCGGCCGCGAGGCCTGCTTCCAAACCGCCAAGGCCACGTCTTGGAGCAAGTCATCCGCCGCATGCGCATCGCCGACCCGCGACCGCAAAACCTTGAGCATCCAAGGCCGATGGCGGTCCAATTGCTCGGTCCAATTAATGGGTTCGGCAATGGTTGGCAACATGTCGCGTTCAACTGTGCAGTGGCTTTCCGGCATCAATAGTCGCTCCCCGCGCCGAATTCCCTAATACTGGCTGCCAAATGCGGAAACAGCATGTTAGCCGCGCGATTCCAACGCCTCCGGTCGCTCCACGCCGCGACGGCGTGCGCCAATTGTACGCGCGTTCGCTCCCCGGATTGGCAAACATCCGCTGACGATGAACAATAGCTGCCGGCACAAAAATCCCAGAAATTCGCTATTTTTGCTATGTTTCCTATAGGTCGCCCCATCAATTCTTCGATCATTCAAGCCTGTCTGGAGGGGCCGGTGGCCGTCACGTTGGACGATACATCCCGCCACCGGATCGCCCAGAGCGAACAAACATTGGCCGCGATTGTTCGGGAACACCGGACGGTCTATGGGATCAACACCGGGTTCGGATTGCTGGCGGAAAAACGGATTCCGCCAGACGAGTTGGCTCAGCTGCAAGTCAATCTCGTTTTGTCCCATGCTTGCGGAACAGGTGCGTTGTTGCCCGCGCGCGTCGTCCGCCTGGCACTCCTGTTGAAAATCAAGTCCCTGGCCGCGGGATACTCCGGTGTCCGCTTGGAACTCGTACAGCGTCTAATCGATTTGCTCAACGCCGACGCCCTGCCGAGCATTCCCTCCCAAGGATCGGTCGGCGCTAGCGGAGATCTGGCCCCGTTGGCGCACTTGGCGGCCGCGGTAATCGGCGTGGGGGAGATGCAGTACCAAGGGCAAATACGCCCGGCCTCTGACGTTCACTCACAACTCGGACTGAAGCCATTTGCGCTGGGCCCGAAAGAAGGGCTCGCGCTCCTGAATGGCACGCAGATCTCGGCGGCTTTGGCGTGGACCGGACTGTGCGACGCCCGTCGCATCTTTCAAGCCGCGGTGATCGCCGGCGCGATGAGCGTCGATGCGGCGATGGGGACGGACGCGCCGTTCGATCCGCGGATTCACGCCGTCCGTCCCTATCCCGGTCAACGGCAATTGGCCGAGTTGTATCGGCGCCTGTTGGCCGGCAGCGAGATACGGGAATCGCATCGCGATTGTTCGCGCGTGCAAGATCCGTATTCCCTCCGCTGCCAACCGCAAGTGATGGGCGCCGTGTTTGACCAAATGGATTACGTCGCCCGACAGTTGCTGTGCGAAGCTAACAGCGTGACCGACAATCCGCTCGTCTTTCCGGAATCCGGCGCGAGCCTGTCGGGGGGGAATTTTCATGCGCAACCCGTGGCGTTTGCCGCCGACGCGCTGGCGATCGCGATTTGCGAAATCGGTTCCTTAAGCGAACGGCGGATCGCGTTGTTGATTGACCGACACCTGTCCCACTTGCCACCGTTTTTGATTGAGCATGGCGGGCTGCACTCCGGTTTCATGATCCCGCAAGTTACTGCCGCGGCGCTGGTAAGTGAAAACAAGTCACTGGCCTACCCGTCGTCAGTCGATAGCCTGCCAACGTCAGCTAATCAGGAGGACCATGTCAGCATGGCGACGTATGCCGCGCGACGCACCATCGATATGGCGCGCAACGCCGGGGCGATTGTGGCCATCGAACTCTTGGCGGCGGCGCAAGGAATCGATCTCCGCCGCCCTCTCGTCACGTCGCCGCTCTTGCAACGCGCCCATGCCGTCATTCGCAACGCTGTCCCTTTCTACGACCGCGACCGGTTTTTTGCACCCGATATCGAGCACGTCCGTCAACTCGTCATGTCGGGCGCCTGCGAATCGCTGGCCGAGATAGACTGGAGTTAATCCGCAAACCCCACTGGGGAAGGGCGCGCCTCGCGCGCTCGGCACGGGTCTGCCGACCCCGCCGAAACGCATGAACGCAAGTCTCCATTGAGTGTCATTTTTCCCGCCAGTTCGTCTAGTAACGCGAGAGAGAAAGGAGACATTCGGTGAAGCGCTCGCGCGGGGTCAGAAGCCGCACAACTAGGGTTGCGGGCGACGCCAACCGGAGGCCAATCGTTCGGAAATGCATGGGCGCGTTCGATCGCGTATTGCCCTTGTCGGAATGCCAGCCGGGTTACAGCAGCTATTGCCGATCGTGCTATAATACCCACATCCAGATGATGTTCACGTCAAGGCAGTGTGGCAACCGTTTCGAAGCGTATGGACCCGATTTACTGGGCGATTGTTCTGTTGGTATTGGGGATTCTCGTTGTCCTCTTGGAATTCATCATTCCTTCGGGCGGAGTCTTGGGCGTGACTGCTGCCACGATGCTGGGGGCGGGCGTTGTCGTGGCGTTTATGCACAGCGTGACCGCGGGGACCATCGCCTTGATCGCGTTAGCCATCACATTGCCATCGCTGTTTGTGGCCTTCGTCAACATTTGGCCTTCGACGCCGCTAGGCAAAAGAATTCTGCTTGGTGCGCAATCCAGACAAGACGTTTTGCCTCCCGACCACATTCAAACCCCTTACGAAAAACTAGTGGGCCGCAAGGGAACCGCCAAAACGAAAATGCTCCCCAGTGGCATCATTCTCGTCGATGGTCGCCCCTACGACGCAGTCAGCGACGGCTTTGCAATCGAACCGGGAGACCCGATCCGCGTGATCGGCATCCGTATGAACCGCTTGATTATTCAGCCCTACGATCCGGCCGATGACCTGCCGGCCGACTTCAGCGGCGACAAGACTCTCGAGAAAACACTCGATGAACTGGGAATTGATGGACTCGACCGCGACTAGTCTAGGCGTTTGGATCGGTTGACCACTTGCGGCCGTGCACTTCAGCAAGTCGTCCGATGGTTCAACCGCGCCTTTGTGATTCGCTGGGTTGGTCTCAGTCGATTCAACAGTGGAAACCAAAGATTTCAAACTTTAGATTTCAATATCTATCTGACAATGATCATCAATGTGTCGCTCCGCAACATCCGGTTGATTTGGCTCTTCGCAATCCTGATTACAGGAATTTCTCCCGTTCCCGTAGCCGGACAAAACACCTCATTCCACATCCCTGTTTACGATTGGAATGATCGAACCGACTTGCACGTCGTCGTTGATCGTCAACCAGGTCAATATCTCGGCCACCCCACGACAGTGTTGCTCGAGGATGGCCACACCATTTTGTGCGTCTATCCAAAAGGTCATGGTCGCGGCCCGATAGTCCTGAAAAAGAGTCTCAATGGCGGCCTCACCTGGTCCGAGCGTTTGCCCACGCCCACAAGTTGGGAAACATCGCGCGAAACACCCACCATTCATCGTGTCGTAGATGCCGCTGGCCAGAAAAAGCTGATCCTTTTCAGTGGCTTGTTCCCGGTGCGGATGGCCGTCAGCGACGACAACGGACAAACTTGGTCCGAACTGGAACCGGTCGGCGCGTGGGGGGGCATTGTAGCGATGGCCTCCGTCATCGAACGGAAAACTGGTCCCGGACACTACCTGGCGTTGTTCCATGACGACGGTCGGTATTTTCGCGCGGACGGCCAAGCGCACGGTGTATTCACGTTGTACCAAACGCAATCGTACGATGGTGGACGATCCTGGTCGGAACCGACGGCAATCTTTCAATCGGGTGACGTTCACCTCTGCGAACCCGGCGCGTTCCGGTCGCCGGATGGAAAACAAATTGCGGTGCTGCTGAGGGAGAATCGGAGACTCAAAAATTCACACGTCATGTTCTCCGACGACGAAGGGGCCACCTGGTCTGAGCCGCGCGAAGTTCACTCGGCTTTAACTGGTGATCGGCACGTCGCCCGCTACGCGCCCGATGGCCGCTTGGTGGTTTCTTTTCGCGATTACCCACCCCAAGGTGCTGTCAGTCCCACTGCCGGCGATTGGGTTGGCTGGGTCGGTCGGTATGAAGATATCTTCGCCGGGAAACCCGGTGAATGTCGCATCCGATTCAAAGATAATCACCACGGGTGGGATTGCGCCTATTCGGGTTTGGAACTCCTCCCCGATGGTACCTTCGTTGCGACCACGTATGGCTACTGGACACCCGGCGAACAGCCGTACATTCTTGCAGTGCGATTTAAAATGGACGATATCGGCCAGAGGTAGGTCTCAGGCACTGCGCCGCCTGCGTCAGGATAGCTCGACCCTGGCAAAACCGATCGATTCCTGAGACAATCGTGTGGGAACTCCCGCCAATCGAGGTGCGTCGGAATGCCTGTTTGCAAGAACGAATTAAGGAGCCCTGTTCACCCATGTTGTCGCGAATTCTCTACCTGGCCATTGTTACCTCATTGGGGTTATTCGCTTGGAATCAGCCGATGAGCCCCACGAAAACATCCCGACATTCCGATCCCGCACAGCGGCAAATTGCCGATAAAAAATTCTCGGATGGGAACTATCGCGATGCGCTGGAAATCTATTTGAAATTGGCGCGCAGCCCCGACGCGCGCGGAGTGACGCTCGCCTCGGACTTCAACCGCATCGGCGCCTGCCTGACCAACTTGCAACGCATCCACGAATGGGATGCGATTCGCGAAGAATTGATCGCATCGCATCCTGACGACTGGCGTCTCTTGTCCGCGGCTGCCGAGTCGTATGGGAACACCGAACACTACGGATTTTGGGTCGCGGGCGAGTTTGTCCGCGGCCAACAGCGTGGCGGCGGTGCTTGGGCTAACGCTTCCGAACGGGATCGCGTTCGCGCGCTGCAACTCTACCTCGCCGCGCAAGACAAGATGCTGGCAGATGGCGAAGCGACAGGTGAAACCAAGGCACAGTTTTACCTAGGGTGGGCCGCTGCGCTCCGTTTTGACCGCGACGACTTTACTTCCTGGCGGCTGCAAGTATTGACCGATGTCGAAACGCTCCCCGATGTGGAAGTCTATGGTGAGGGCTATCACCCTTGGTGGGGCCGCTGGGGAGGTGAACCCAGCAAGGGGGCGCCGGTGGATGCGGAGGGAAATCCCGTATTCTATTCCGTTCCGACTGCCTGGGCCGAATCCGCCAACGACGGACAGCGCTGGCGCTGGTGCTTGGAACAAGCCGCCGAGCACGACCACAATCAACGAAGCCATGTCGATTGGGCCTTCGCCAGTTTTCTCCACGCACAGTTCGGCGTACAGACGATGGCCCATTGGGGAATCAACCTGCCGCGCTCCGAAGAGGGCGAAGCGGATCGATCTGACGAGCCCGCAGCCAATCCATTCGCGCTCCATTCGTTAGCCGAGACGGAAACTATCGCCCGCTTGGCGACCGGCGTCAAACGCATCTCGCTTCCCGATGAATTCAACCCGATCCGATGGTTCCAAAAAATCGCTGAGTCCAAATCCGCTTATCAGGCCAACGCCATCGAAATACTCGGTGGCATCTTCGAGGACCGCCAACAATATCCCCGCGCGGCCGAGTACTGGCGGCAAGCCATTGAACGCTTCGGCACCAACGATTTCCGCCGTGACCGACTAACGCAGATCGTCGATCCTTGGGGACGATTTGAGCCGATTATGACGCAACCAGCCGGAGCAGGCGCAACCATTGACTACCGGTTCCGCAATGGCCAAGAAGTGGCGTTCACCGCGCACCGCTTGAAAATCGATGAACTGCTCAAAGACATCAAAACGTATCTGAATTCCAAACCGCGCGAACTCGATTGGCAACAAATCCAATTCGAAACCATCGGCCAAAACTTGGTCGAAGGGAACCGCCGCAAGTACCAGGGGGAACAGGTCGCTCAGTGGAATCTCCGTCTCGAACCGCGGCCCAAACATTTCGATCGCCGAGTCACAGTCAATACGCCTTTGCAAAAGGCAGGCGCGTATTTGCTGACCGCGCAAATGAAAAACGGCAATACCAGCCACGTCGTGATCTGGATCGATGATCTGGCACTACTCCGCAAGCCGGGGAGCGGGCAATACATCTATTACGTGGCCGATGCAGTTAGCGGTCAGCCAGTGGCCGGTGCCAATGTCGAGTTCTTCGGCTGGCGCACCACGTGGGAACAAAACGGCCGCGTGCAGCGACTGTTGACCACGAACTTCGCGGAGAACTCCGACGCTGACGGATTAATCGTCACGGACCCGAAGCTGTTCGACCAGAATTTCCAATGGTTGACGATCGCCCGCACTGGGGACGGCCGCATGGCCTTCATGGGTTTTCAAGGCGCATGGGCCAGCCACTACTCGGTGGACAAATTTCGGCAAAGCCGCGTCTATGGTATCACCGATCGGCCAATCTACCGCCCCAATCAAAAGCTGTATTACAAGTTCTGGCTGCGCGAAGTGAATTACCAAGACGACGATCGCAACCCGTTCGCGAACATGCCCGTAAAAGTGACCATTACCGATCCGCAAGGGACCGAAGTCTTCAGTCAATTGACCGAAACCGACCAGGCCGGCGGAGTGGCGGGCGAATACTCGTTGCCAGCGGGAGCGCCATTGGGAAGTTACCAAATCCTGATCCACCACGCGGCGGACAATGCGCTCATCGCGGGCTCGATCGCCTTTCGCGTTGAAGAGTACAAGAAACCCGAGTTTGAAGTCGCCATCGAATCGCCGGACAAACCCGTTCGGCTTGGGGACACGATTCCCGTCAAAATCGTTGCGAAATACTACTTCGGCGGCGCCGTAACCAACGCCAAGGTGAAATACAAAGTTCATCGCACCAAGAAAGACCAACGCTGGTATCCAATTCGAAGGTGGGATTGGTTGTATGGTCCGGGATATTGGTGGTACGCCCCCGATACCGCTTGGTATCCGGGCTATAAACACTGGGGTTGTTTAGGCCCGGTCCCCTTCTGGTGGGGTTATAGTCCCGATCCGCCGGAACTCGTGTTGGACGAAGAAGGGGCCATCGGACCCGATGGTACGCTAACATTTGCAATCGACACGGCACTGGCCAAGACGCTCCATTCCGACACCGACCATGAGTACACGATCACGGCCGAAGTCGTCGATGCTTCGCGGCGCACGATCGTCGGTGGTGGTAGCGTGGTTGTGGCCCGCGCGCCGTTCAAAGTCTTCTGTTGGCTCGATCGCGGTTACGTCCGCGCCGGAGACGTCTTCGCGGCCCATTTCTCGGCCCGCACTGCCGACGGCAAGCCGGTCGTCGGTCAAGGCGAATTGAAATTGCTGAAAATCAAATACGCCGCGGACGGAACCCCGGAAGAATCCTTAGCCGAATCGTGGACGCTCAACACCGGCGACGACGGAACCTGCGCACAACAGATCCGCGCCGCACAGCCGGGACAATATCGTATCTCCTACCTCTTGGATGATGGTCAAGGAAACCGCATCGAAGGGGGCCAATTATTGACCGTCATCGGCCAGGGATACACAGGTGCGGAGTTCCGCTTCAACGATCTGGAGCTGATTGTCGAACAAGCGGAATACAATCCAGGGGACAAAGTACGAGTTTTGATCAATACCAATCGTTTGGATGCGACCGTCTTGTTGTGGATTCGACCCGCCAACGGCGTTTACCAAGGTAAACCGGTCGTGCTCCGCCTGAAAGGCAAAAGCACAGTGCACGAAATCCCCGTTTCATCCGACGACATGCCGAACTTTTTTGTCGAAGCGACCACGATCAGCGGCGCCAAATGGCATCAGGTGATGCGCGAAATCGTCGTTCCGCCTGTTCAACGCGTCCTCAACGTGGCGATCGAGCCCTCCAGCGAACAGTATCTGCCCGGCGCGGAGGCAACCGTGCGTTTGAAACTGACTGACTTGAACGGCGAGCCGTTCGTCGGCGCGCTCGTCATGACGATGTATGACCGCGCCATCGAGTACATTTCCGGTGGTTCGAACGTGCCGGAGATGCGCGAGTTCTTCTGGAAATGGCGGCGGCACCATCATCCGCAAGCGGAAACCAGTTTGGGCCGCTGGTCGAACAATTTGGTCAAGAGCGGGCAGAAATGGATGGCTGATATCGGAGTCTTTGGCTTCATGTCCGCGGATGCGCAAGAGGAACGAGCTGATTTCAATGCATTGGGTGGTGGTGCTGATCTTCATTTCCACTTGGGCCAGCGCAATCGCAGCAGCCTGCGCGGTAATGCTCCCGGTGCAATGGACGTTGACTCATTGGCCGCGGCTCCGTCCATGGAAATGGCAAAAAGCGGCGCCGCTGACGATGGCGGTGGCGGCGCGCCAGAACTCGCGCCGGTAACCGTGCGCACGGAGTTCGCCGACGCTGCGTATTGGAACGCCAACATCCAAACCGACGCGGACGGAACCGCCGAAGTCTCGATCAAGATGCCGGAGAACCTTACCGGTTGGAAGATCCGCACCTGGGCACTCGGTGCGGGATCACGCGTCGGAGAGGCGACTACCGAAGTCGTCACGGCCAAGAACATCATGGTCCGTTTGCAAGCGCCGCGCTTCTTCGTCGAAAAAGACGAGGTTGTCTTGTCGGCCGTGGTTCACAACTACCTCGAGACCGCGAAGACGGCGCGGGTCGTTCTTGATCTGAGCGGCGATACGTTGCACGCGGTCGATTCGATCGAACAAGCCGTGGATATCCCCGCTGGTGGCGACGTCCGCGTCGACTGGCGCGTCAAAGTCGTGCGCGAAGGCGAAGCAGCCATCACCATGTCGGCGCTGACCGATGTCGAATCTGACGCCATGCAAATGAGGTTCCCTGTCTTCGTTCACGGGATGCTGAAAACCGAATCGTTCAGTAACGTGGTTCGCGTCGATCAAGATGCGACACACATCGACTTTACCGTTCCTCACGAACGGCGCCCGGAACAATCGCGCTTGGAGATTCGTTTCTCGCCAACGTTGGCCGGCGCGATGGTCGATGCCCTCCCCTACCTGGCGGATTACCCCTACGGCTGCACCGAGCAGACGCTCAATCGCTTTCTACCAACGGTGATCACGCAGAATATCTTGAAGCGCATGAACCTCGATCTGGCGGCGATCCGCGACAAGCGGACGAACCTGAACGCGCAGGAGATCGGCGATCCCCGCGAGCGGGCCGCCCAATGGAAACGCTTCGATCGCAATCCGGTATTCGACGAAGCGGAAGTCGAACGGATGGTTAAACAAGGCGTTCGCGACTTGACGGCCATGCAATGCAGCGACGGCGGATGGGGCTGGTTCTCCGGATACGGCGAACGGAGCTATCCGCACACGACGGCTGTGGTCGTGCATGGGTTGCAATTGGCCAAGGAAAACGGCGTGGCCCTGGTCCCCGAAGTGCTCGAACGGGGAGTGGCTTGGATGCGGAACTATCAACAGGAACAAGTGGCTTTGTTGAAAGAAGGAGATCGCCTCCGCAATCTCCCCAGTGATCAATGGCCCCGCAATCCGCGCTACAAATTGCAAGCCGACAACCTCGACGCATTGGTGTACATGGTCTTGCTCGATGCGGACGTCACGAACGCCGCGATGGGTGACTACTTGTATCGCGATCGTTTGAAACTCAGCCTGTACGGCATGGCGTTGTTCGGCCTGGCCCTGGACAAACAGCAAAACGTCGAACGCCGCGATATGCTTATTCAGAACATTGACCAATTCGTCAAAGTCGATGAGGAGAATCAGACGGCCTACATCGATTTGCCAAACCACGCATCGTACTGGTGGTATTGGTACGGCGATTCCATCGAAGCCAATGCCTACTATTTGAAGCTCTTGTCTCGCGTCAATCCGGGCGATCCCAAAGCGGCGGGCCTGGTGAAGTACCTGCTCAACAACCGACGGCACGGGACCTATTGGAACAGCACGCGCGACACAGCTGTCTGTATTGAAGCGCTGGCCGACTACGTGCAACGGAGCGGCGAAGACCGACCGGAGATGACGGTCGAAATTTGGCTAGATGGCGAAATGAAGAGGGCCGTCGAGATCACACCGGAGGTGCTGTTCCAGTTTGACAACACGTTCGTCGTCGCAGGAACCGACTTGACGGACGGTGCGCACCGCGTCGAGATTCGCCGCCGAGGCCAAGGGCCAGTCTATGTCAACGCCTATGTCACCAATTTTACGCTGGAAGATTTCATTACGTCGGCCGGCTTGGAGATCAAGGTCCAGCGCAAGGTCTATAAACTAGTCCAGCGCCAGGGAGCCGACGCCACGGTGCAAGGTGATCGCGGTCAGGCAATCGACCAGAAAGTTGAAAAATACGATCGGGTGGAATTGCAGAACTTGTCCGAATTAGTCAGCGGCGATTTGATCGAAATCGAATTGGAGATCGAATCGAAGAACGATTACGAGTACGTGATTTTCGAGGACATGAAAGGGGCGGGGTTTGAACCAGTCGATGTGCGCAGCGGCTACACGTCGGGCGGATTGGGGGCCTACGTCGAGTTCCGCGATGAGCGAGTGGCGTTTTTTATGCGTTCCTTGGCGCGAGGCCGACACAGTGTCAGTTACCGGTTGCGCAGTGAGATCCCCGGCCAGTTCAGCGCGTTGCCGGCCAAGGCACACGCGATGTATGCGCCGGAACTGCGCGGCAATTCGGACGAAATTAAACTCCGCATCGTCGATCGTTAAAGTCTTACGTTGTAGGATGCGCGCACCGTTCGCGCATGTTGATTTTCGACCAAACCCAGCCTTAGGTGCCTGGCACGCAGGTATGTGGCATGTTGTAACTTTTGGGTGGCGCGCCTTCTCCTGAATGGCAAAGCACTGACATGATCTGGTCGGTGCCAACGAATTGGTATTGAGTCGCGGAGCGACGGAAGTCGCTGGGAACACCTGTCGTCGCTTCGCGCTATGCACGGCCTCAGCGGTTGGCCAAAGATTGGCGCCAAGATACATAGCTATTAGACGTTAAAGATAAAACGTGAATTGCCACGGGTTTAACCAAAACTGGCTACCTGCAGCCATATTTAAGTGGGTGGCACTTAATCTTAATCCTTGCTTAATCCTTGATCCGCACTTAATCCCCTTTGGGGTCGCGCCGTGGGACGACACACTTCGCGCGCTGGATGGGCTCGATTATCTGAAGGGCTCGCTTTACGGTCGCATGCACCGCGTCGTTCAGCAAGTTGTCCTGAATCGGATGCCGGAACAGATTCGCTCGGAGCGACTGCATCGGGTTGAAGCCTTCATCGAAAATCCAGCGGCGATGGTACACGATCGCTTGTCGGAATTCAGCGACCTTTCAGAAGGGGAAGCGGTGGTGGCATTTATATGACATGAATCAAAACGAAACTCACATCTAGTCGGAAGAACGGCGATGTGGCTCGTACCGCGGCAGAGTGAACTCGGTCGCCTGGGTGTCGCCATCGAGCTAGGTCGAATGGCCGAGCGAATCCTGAGGTTGGTACTTGCCGACGATCCCCACTCGGCCCAAAAGAAACGGGATCTGATGGTTAGCCATTACAAACTGGGTGGGCTGTTTTTGGCTTCGAATGATAGAGCCCCAGCTAACGAATCGTTCCAGGCCGGAATTGACGCGCTCGACGAGATGATTGCCGCGGGCCAATGGGCAGAACAAAGCCAGCGCGAGAAAGCAATTCTGATGGCAGAACTGCGGAATTGCGATGAGCCGAATGACGGGGCGTGAGCATCCCGTCCGCGCCTGTTTGAAATTCCTTCGGCTAGTCGAATGTGTATTCGCCTCACCCATCGAAATCCGGTCGGCATGCGCGATATAGCGGCGCGCATTTGTCGGGTTACTCGATTTAGCTCGTTAACGCTCGATTCGCCTCGGATGGGAGCAGATCGTAGAAGCGAATCGGCGATGAGAGGCATAACGGCACATCTTGAGTCGCCCCGGTCCAAGCCCTAACGCATTGCAACCGATATCGCTATTTCTTTGGCCAATCCGGCAACTTGCGGCCAGGGGTCCAAGGGGCGCGGGTTTGATCGAACCGCTCGAAAAGAGCTGGGACGTCGGACTCGACGATCTGCCGCAATTCGCCGATGACCGCCTGATATTGTTCCCCCGCAATTTCAAATTGCCGCCGATGCGTGCCGGTCGGACCGAGGGTGCTCCCCATCGCGCCGAACATGGCCGTGTTGAGCCGCGATTGCAATCCGGGGAGTGCGTCCTCATTACGCCGCGTGCGCGTCGGGTCGCCGGTGAATTTCTCTTGCACGTCGAGGAGACGCATCTTGAGCGCCCGAATCTCGTTTTTCAGCGCCGGATCGACTTCGGCCGCCGAAAGCGTCAGGCCGTCCAGGGCATCGAGTTGCTGCTGGGCCTCGGCGGCGATTTGTGCGGCCGCGTTGACGGCGTTAGCTAGGTCGGAGACTTGTTGACAAAAAGCTAAAATCTCAGCGCGCTTCTCGTCGGTTATGTCAACAAATCCGAGCGGCTCAATTACAAACTCAGATGGGCCGATCAATTCGGTAATCTCGCCTTCGACAATCTGCGAAAGTTCAACTGTATATTTGCCGGGGACCGCGACCGGGCCCGGACCACCGCCTCCGCGCCGTCCGCCGCCTCCGCGACCGGCAAGACGGAAGTCCCATGTTGCTCGCTGGATACCCTTGCCCGTTCCGACCGGGATCCGGCGAACGACCGCGCCTTGTGCGTCGCGGATCGTCAACCACCGCTGGGGGGGTGATTCTCGGTCTTCGGCCTTCAGATCTTCCCAACTCGGATAAGGGACATCTTTGCCAGCGGCATTCATCTCGCGATCCTTCTTTTGCCGCTGCGCTTTTTTGGATTCCACCGCTTCCTTGACGTGGAAGGTAAACGTCGTGCCGAAATCGGGGTTGGGGGCGATGTAAAAATTGGCGCCCTGAAACGCTCTGCCACCCAGGGCCAGGGGAGCGACCGGCTGATACATCTTGCCCGGTTTGATATCGAACCAGCGATTGGTTTCCAACAAATCGTTGTTGACGTGGCGCAGGGGCGCATAGTCGTCGAGAATATAAATGCCGCGCCCAAACGTGCCGAGTATCAAATCATCGGCGTCGCGCTGGATCTCAATGTCGCGGACCGCAATTATGGGAAGTCCTGACTTGAGCTGGATCCATTTGCCCCCACCGTCCACCGTGGCGAAACAGCCAAACTCGGTGCCGCAGAACAGGAGTTGCGGGTTGATGTGATCCTGCTTCAATGAATAGACACTCCCCCGCTCGGGGAGGTTGCCGCTGATCAGCGACCAGGTTTGGCCGCGATCGGTCGATTTCACGATGTAGGGTCGGAAGTCGCCGCGCTTGTGGTTATTGACCGCCACATAGACGGTGTCTGGATCCAACAGGTCAGCTTCGATATCGTTGATGTAGCCGAATTCCGGAACATCCAGCGTGCCGAATTTGCCAACCGCCCGCCAGTTGGCCCCGCCGTCCTCAGTGATTTGGACGAGCCCGTCGTCGGTCCCGACGTAGAGCAGTCCTTCGACCAAGGGCGACTCGCTGACCGAGACGATATTTCCATAGAGTGACGTCGAGGCATTCTTGGCTACGCTGTCCACGCCCCAAATGCGCCCCATAACTTTCAACTGGTTTCGGTCGATCTGCCGCGTCAGGTCGCCGCTGATCGCCGTCCAGTGGTCGCCGCGATCGTCACTGCGAAAGAGGATTTGCGCCCCGAAATAGATTCGCTGGCTGTTGTGCGGAGAAATCAACAGCGCCGAATCCCAGTTCCAGCGCAACGGCGGGCCGTCGGGTTCTTCTTGCGGTTTGATATCGACGCGCTCGCCGGACCGACGATCGTAGCGGACCAGCCCGCCGTATTGCCATTGGGAGTAGATCGTGTCGGGATCGTTGGGATCGACGGCTGGATCAAAACCGTCGCCAAAGACGGTTACGAACCAATCGCTATTGCGGATGCCGTGTGTGTTGTTCGTTTGCGAAGGTCCACCCTGAGTTGCATTGTCTTGTGTCCCACCATAGACGTAATAGAACGGTTTCTCGTAGGAGACGTCGATCTTATAGAATTGCGTGATCGGCAGGTTCGCTTTGAAATCATAGGTTTGGCCGCGGTCCCATGTTTCATAGACGCCCCCGTCGCAACCGATGAGCAGGTGGTTTTCATCAGCGGGATCGATCACCAGCGCGTGATTATCCACATGCTTATCATTCTCACCCAATTGCGTAAAGGTCCGGCCGCCGTCCTCGCTGACCATCATATACGTATCCAGCGAATAGACTCGGTCGAATTTGTGCGGGCAGGCGACGATTTCTTGGTAATACTGTGGGCTGTCGGAGACATAGCCGCTCATACGTTCCCAGGACTCGCCGCGGTTGGCGCTGCGGTAAAAACCGCTTTGCCCATCGGCAGCTTCGACCAAAGCGTAGATCACTTCCGAGTTGTGCGGGCTGATCGCCATGCCGATCCGACCGAGGTCAACGCCGGGCAGGCCGCGATGGATTTTGCGCCACGTCTTGCCGCCGTCGGTGGATTTGTGAATCCCCGATTCGGGACCGCCGTCGATCAAGACCCAGGTATGTCGCCGCCGCTGGTAGGCCGTGGCGTACATAATGTCGGGGTTGGCCGGATCCAGGTGGATTTCGTTCACGCCGGTACGGGGACTAATGTCCAGGATTTTAGTCCAAGTTTTCCCGCCGTCGCGCGTTTCAAATAGTCCGCGATCGCCGCCGTCGTTCCAGAGCGGCCCTTGTGCCGCCACCAGCACACGGTTGGAATCATCAGGATGAATCACGATCTTGCCGATATGTTGGCTGTCGTGCAGTCCTACGCGGGTGAACGATTGCCCACCGTCGATCGATTTGTAGAGCCCATCGCCATAACCGACACTGCGCTGCGAGTTGTTTTCGCCTGTACCAACCCAAATCGTGAACCGATCGCGCGGATCGATGGCGACACAGCCAATCGAATAGGAGCCATAGTTGTCAAAGATCGGATTCCAAGTCACGCCAGCATTCGTTGTTTTCCAGACACCACCAGACGAGGCCACAACATACCAAGTCGATCGATTGAAGGGATCGACGGCAATATCGCCGATGCGACCGGACATCAGGGCTGGGCCAATGCCGCGAAACTTGAGGGCGCCGACCAAGCCCGAGTTGACTCCCGGTGTCTCGTCGGTCGGTTCATCGGAGTCTTGACGGCTCCAGGACATGTTGCTGGAGATCGCTGCCAATACCATCCAACAGATATAAAAGGATTTTCCAATCATTAACTCAACCAATCGAAACGAATAGTAAATCTAAGTCCCTTGCAAAGTCTCTTTACTGTAGTTCACAGGAGACCAATTGCAACCTTTGCGGCACCCGGTTGGCACCTGTGCGGCTTATCCATTGGTTTGGCGAAATAGGAGTTCGAAATCTGGCACGGGGAGTGCGTGCGCGGAGCACCAAAAAGGGGACACCCACCAAAGTGTCATCTGTGGCCGAAGTTGACAGCCGACATGGTTGCTGGGGCAGATTCGCTGTGGATCGCGAATGGACGGTCTGGGAGCGATCATCAGGACGTCGATACGTGAACGGGCAAGTGCCACATCTTAGAATCAGAAAGCGGGTGTCCCCTTTTGGTGAAGCGCGGCCGCATCACAAAAGTGCGTTGCGATTGGCGGTGCGTTGAGTAAGGACAGGAAGGGATGACCGTGGTTTCCACTGTAATGGGCGCCGTCCACGGGCAGGTCCCAGAAATCGGCGTCAAACATGGGCTTTTTTGTTGACCAGGTACCATCCCCTGCCTACATTGGAAACTTGGCTTTGTCGGGCGTTCCATGGGCTCGCCGCTGCATCGGGGTTAGACGAAATCCGGGGCCGGGGTGTAGAATTTGCAGCCGGGGCGCATGCGCCCGATTGGGCAGGCATCCGACAACCACGGGACGAGGGGCAATTCATGTCGAAAGAGAAAGTGCAAGGCAGGATGGAACATAACGGTGCCGGTGCCACCGAAGGAACGTCCGAACCAGCCAATCAGCCGAATGAGTTATATCGGCGATTTGCGCTGAAACGAGAGGAACGTGAGGTCGATCGGTACTTTCGCGCGCTAGTCAAGATGGAGGGGAGCGACCTGCACATGAAGGTCGGGCGGCCCCCGATTGTCCGTATTCACGGCCAGCTCAAGGAACTGAACCGCGGCCCCATTGAAATCGAGGAAATGTGCAACTTGCTGTTTCCGATGATGACCGAACGCGTCCGAGCGATCTTCGACCGCGAAGGGGGTGCGGACTTTGCCTATACGATCGAGGTGGATGGAGTAACGTGGCGGTTCCGTGTCAACATGCTGCAACAGTTGGGCAAGGTCGGGTTGGTCGCGCGCCGAGTGAACAATGTGATCCCGGATTTTCGCGGATTGTTCCTGCCGGACATCTTGGCGGAATTGTGCACCTTCGATCAAGGCATGATCTTATTGGCGGGAGTCACGGGTTCCGGAAAAAGCACGACGATTGCGTCGATGCTGGACTACATCAATAAGCGCGAAGCCGTGCATATTCTGACACTCGAGGACCCGATCGAATTTGTATTCACCGAAGATAAGGCGTTGATCAACCAACGCGAAATCGGGGTGGATGTGCAGGATTTCGCGATTGGCATGAAGCACGCGGTGCGCGAAGACCCCGATATTATTTTGGTGGGGGAAATGCGCGACGAAGAGACGTTTATGACGGCGATTCACGCGGCGGAAACGGGACACCTGGTGTTCGGAACGATCCACTCGTCCACCGCCCCTTCGACTATTGGTCGGATTCTCGATTTGTTCCCCGAGGACTTGCACCCAGCGATCCGCAGTGCGATCGCTTTCAATATGAAAGCCATTATTGCACAGAAGCTGCTGCCGTCGATTCGAGAAGGTGTGGGGCGTGTGCCAACGTGCGAAATCATGACCTTCAATCCCACGGTCAAGAAGTTGATACTGGAATCGAAGGATGAAAAACTCGCGGACGCTATCCGCATCGGCGAGGAAGAAGGGATGCAAGATTTTACCAAGAGTCTCAAGGACTTGGTGGACAAGGAGCTTATCGACCGCGCGACGGCTTTCCAAGTCGCACCCAACAAAGACGCTTTGAAGATGCGCCTCAAAGGGATCAACGTATCGCAGCCGGGGATTCTTTGATGCGGCGACGCGGTTTGCTGTTGATGATTGTGATCATCGGTTGTCTGGGGTTGGCCGGCGAGTTGGCGGCTCAGACGGGGGGGTGGCCATCGGCCTTGGATCAATCCTCCTACGGTATACCATCCCAACGGCGCGGGCCCGGCGCCTATTTCGCCTGGTACAAATTGCTCAGTTTGGCCGCCGTCTATTTTCCTTGGGTGGCTGCTGCCAGCCTTATGAATCGCGACATGCTCCGTTGGGGCAAAGACTTGCAGATGTTCCCGGAAGTGTGGAACCTGCTGAACGTTTTGGCCTGTTTGATCGGATTCATGTTTGCTATTTCGTTCCCCTGGTTTTGGGCCGGCTTTCCTATTTTCGCTGTGGTTACTTGGACAACCCCAACGGTTTATTGGCTGGTGCGGCGGTCGCGCATCCGCGGCAGTGAAAAGCTGAAGTTCAAATTGCAGCGCGGCGAGGAAGCACCGCCACAGACGGAAGTCCTGCCACAGGATACCGGAATCAATTTGGAGTTTTTCGCGCCTGGCGGGGGACTGGAAGATCAGAAACGTCTGATTCTTGCTCGCCAATCGCCGGCATTTACCGCTTTGAAGAACTTGGTCGGCAATGCCGTGTTGGCGCGCGTCGATAACGTGGTTTTGGACTATTCGACTCAGTCGGTACGCGGACAGATGTTGATCGACGGCACCTGGCATCCATTGCCCGAGATGGACCGACAAATCGGCGACGATTTATTGACCAGTCTTAAATTGCTGGCCCGGCTGAACCCGCGCGATCGTCGCAATCGTCAGTCGGGCGAGATCCGATACAAGTGGCCGCAACAGGACGTCAAATTGGCGGCGGTCCAAGTGACAACGCAGGGAGTTCCAACCGGCGAGCGGGCGGTGCTGAAATTCATCGCCGCCAAGACGAAGATTCCGTCACTCGCTGATCTGGGTATGGACGATAACACGCGCGAACGACTACTGCAGGCGATGAATTCCGCAGGTTTCGTGATCATTTCCGGGCCGCCACGGCAAGGGCTGACGACCACCTGGCGTTCGGCCTTGATCGCGATGGATCGCATGATGCGCGATTGCGTCGCTTTAGTGTCCACGGAACATGACGAAACGGAATTGGAGAATATCGCCAACAAGCGGTTCGAGGTGGGACAAACGCCGGATACGATCTTGCCGAGTGTCTTGTTGACTCATCCACACGTTTTTGTTGTGCCGGATCTGGTGGATCGAGCCAGCCTGGAAAGCCTGTTGGACGAGGTGCTCGATGAAAAACGTACGGTGATTACGCGCTGCCAGGCGACAACGGCCGTGGAGGCGTTGCTCCGCATTGGTGCCCAAGTCGGCGACAGAAGAAAATTTGCTCGCGCGATTACTGCTGTTTCCTGTCAGCGGCTGTTGCGGAAACTGTGTGCGCATTGCAAATTCCAGGTTCCCGTGCGACCCGAGTTCATTCAACGGATCGGTGGCGACCCCGCAACGCAGAACATGGTGTATCAGGTCCGGCAGCCGAATACGGTCCCTGCCGTTGACGAACAAGGAAAACCGATCGAGTACATTCCGTGCCAACATTGCCGCGGTTTGGGATACACCGGGCGCGTGGCCGCGTTCGAGCTCTTGTTGATCACGGACGAACTGCGGTCGGCCCTGGCGGGCCAAGCCTCGGCGGCGAACTTGGAACAGCTCGCGCGGAAAGCTGGTCATCGCAATTTGATTGCCTCGGCGTATCAACTGGTTTTGTCCGGTCAGACGACCGTGGCTGAAGTGCAACGCGTGTTTCAGGAACAGCAGCCGGCTCGGACGTGAGTCGTGTCGATGTTCCGATCTGCGCGCGGACGATTGTGATTGAATACCTTCGAAAACGAATGACAAGGCGAAATGGCGAAAACGGTACAACCTGAACTTCCACCGATTGAGTTTGAAGGGGGTGGCGAAACCATCGAAGCCAAGACCGTGAACTTGCAAATGGTGTTGCCATCGGTCGGTTTCCCGGCGTTGGCCCATTTGATTTTCGATTTGGTGGTCTCGCGCGTGGATTTGGCCTTGTTGGATTATCTCCCCAATGGAGTGGTCGTCCGTTTCCAAATCGATGGAGTTTGGCACGATCAGCCGCCGATGGACCGCGAAGCGGGGGATTATATGCTGGCGTCGTTGAAACAATTGGTCGGCACCGACTATCGCGAGCGGCGAGCGCGGCAAGAAGGCAAGGCCACGGCGATCGTGCAATTCAAGAAATACCCAGTGCGCGTCGTCAGCCAAGGCGTCTCTTCCGGCGAGCGGGTTGCGATCTACGTCGATCGGAAACGTGCCGCTTTGGATTCGTTGGGTCAAATGGGGATGCGGCCCAAGATGCTGGAGGAGGTTCGGCGGGTCCTCGGTCAGGACGAGGGATTCGTCCTCTGTTGCGGCATGCCCAGCGAAGGATATACGTCTCTGTGGCGCGGGGTGTTGGGAACGTGCGACCGCTATGTGCGCGATCACTTTCTTGTTGAGGACGAGGCGTTTGCGGAACCGGAGGTCATCAATTTTTCCACCGTGCGTTACCGCTCGCGGGCCGGTGAGAAACCCTTTACTCATATGGCAAGCTTGTTATTGCGCGAACCTCATGTGATCGCCTTCGCCGAGATTCCGGATGGTGAAACGCTCAACAACATGTGCCGCTTGATGCGCGAAAAACATATTTTGGTGATTTCGCGATTGATGGCGGCACACGCCATTGAAGCGCTGGCGCGATTGGCCGCGCTCAAGCCAGATATGCGGCTAGTAGTCGATTCCTTGTCCGCCGTGATTGGCACGCGCGTCGTGCGCAAGTTATGCACGAAGTGCCGCCAGCCGTTCGAGCCTCCTTCGGAGATGTTGCAACGGCTGGGAATCCCGCCGGGGCGCGTTCGCCAGTTTTATACTGCTACCGTGTTCCAACCAGGCCAAGTGGATGAGAACGGGCAAGAAGTCCTGCCTTGTTCTGAATGTATGGGCTACGGATATTGTGAGCGCACCGGGATTTTCGAGTACTTGCAGATCAACGACGTGTGGAAGAAGCAGTTTATGGAATCGCCGCGAGTGGACCATCTCATGGCCGCAGTCCGCCAGGCCCGCCACATCACGATGCGCGACGAAGCTGTGGCGTTGGTGGCGCAAGGAGTCACGTCGATCGAAGAGGTTCAACGCATTTTCGCCAGAAAGAAGTAGCGAGGATTGGCGATGTGGATTTTGGTGGCATTCGCGATCTTGTTGTTCATCGCCGGAGGTACCTGGTGGATGGGACTGTGGAGCAACCTGCTCAACTTGATCAACTTCTTTTTGGCTGCCCTCGTTGCCAGCGCGTTTTACGAGAATGTGGCCTGGGCCATCGAGGGGAGTATGCCGGAATATACCTATTTGGCTGATTTTCTGGCCGTGTGGAGCACATTCTTCGTTGTGTTTGCCCTGTTGCGCATCGGCACGGACATCGTCTCGCCTTTGCGGTTGAAGTTCGATCCGGTAACCGAATACATCGGCCGCAGCGTGTTGTCGTTGTGGCTGGCTGTGAGTTTTATTGCGTTCACGTTTTTTACGCTGCATTTGGCACCGCTGCCGCCCGATGATTTTCAAGCGACTCCTGAAGAGCGCACCATTGGTATCGGCCCAGATCGGATGTGGTTGGCCTTTATCCAAAGTCGCTCGCGCGGTGCCCTGTCGGCCTATAAGCATTCGGATCTTTTCGACAATTACGAGCTGGTGCCGCATCCGGATGATTTGGAGTTGGACGCGCGCGTGTTTGATCCCAAGGGCGAGTTCATCTTTGAACATCGCGCGCGTCGGGTCCGTATCTCTAAAAAAGAAGTGTTGATGGAATAACGGTTTCGGTTAGCGTGCTATGTCCGATTTGGAGTATGAAGCACCGGAAGATACCCGGTTGTTGGCCGAGTATCAGCAGTTCAGCGTTTGGTCGTTGATAGCCGTATTAGCCGGACTGTTTTCTTGCTTGGCCCTGCTGGAGAGTTGGCTTTACTTCTTGGGAATTGGTGCGGCAGCCGTGGCAGGGATCGCGTTGGCGGATGTCATGGGAGCCCGGCGGCGCAAGGCCGGGCTCAATTGGGCCTTATGCGGTTTGTTTCTCAGTTTGTTCAGCGCCACAGCCGCTTATACACATCATACGTTGGCGCGGCAGCGGATAATTGGTATTGCCCGCCAGTACGCGGAACAGTGGTTGAACATGGTCCAAGCCAACGATGCTTATCGCAGTTATGAGCTGACGTTGGAGTACCCCAAACGACAACCGGCCGACGTGGACTTGCAGTTGTACTACCAAGGCAAATCGGCGTTGATCACTGCCCGCGACAGTCATCAAGCCGTTTTTGAAAGTTATCTCGATCAAGAACCGGAAAAGTCTATTCGCAGTGCCGGCGAAAGGTTTCGATTCCAGTTCGGTGAATTTGAACGATTGGTGCGCGAACCGAAAATCGAGCGCTATTTTCTCTCCTTTTGGGGCGATTTTCCGGAAGAGCCCAAACGCCGCAAGTTTGGTTTGGAGATGCGCCGCGCCCATTATTTGCCACCGATCCATATTCAGTGGAATGTGGCGTCGGTGTACAGTATCGATCCTTTTATTGAACGCAAACACTTGGTGCCGATCGTCGAGACGCCCGACTTCAATACCTACCGCGACGATACCGGCCCCCGCATACGGCCCGACAATTAAGGGTCAACTGATTGCAGTACGCCGCTGAATGCGCACAATGAGGAACGCGCGGCGCACGTGGTGTGCTGCCAAGTCCCTGTGTTCTCCAGCTTTCGTGCGAAATGTCCGCCGCAGATATCATTGTGCTCGTTGTCTATTTGGCGGCCATGATCGTCATCGGGTTGTTGGCCATGAAGCGAACCAAGACGCAAAGTGACTATTTCTTGGGGGGCCGCTCGTTTGGGAAATGGCTGCAGACGTTCGCGGCGTTCGGGGCCGGCACCGGTGCCCACGAGCCAGTGAATGTCGGCCGGTCGGTCTGGACGAGTGGACTGAGCGGCGTTTGGAGTTCCATGTTGTGGCTCTTCGTCACGCCGATGTATTGGATTACGGCCGTCTGGTACCGCCGCATGCGCCATTTGACGTTGGGTGACTGGTTTGTGGAACGCTACGAGTCGCGGGCGTTGGGTGCGGCCTTCACTGTGTACGCCTTGGCGTTTTACATGACTTTCCTTTCGACCATGCTGTCGGCCATCGCCAAGTTTGCTGTGCCACTGCTGGGAGTCGAAACCGTCTTTGGATGGGATATCACGGTGGTGTTGGTCCTCGTCCTCGGGCTGACCGTGGTGGCCTATGGGGTCGTCGGCGGCTTGACGGCGGCTTACTGGACGGACTTGGTCCAGGGAATCCTAATCATTGTTCTGTCGGTATTGTTGATCCCTTTCGGCCTGCATGCGTTGGTCCGTCAGTATGGTGATGCGCAAAGGGACGGATTCATAGATGGATTTCGCATTCTTCACGAGCGCGTATCGCCGGAAATGTTCAGCGTTTTTCACGGTCCGTCCAGCGGCGAATTTCCCTTCGTCTTTATCGTCGCCTTCTCCATGCTGGGGCTTGTGGGCATCGTCGTGCATCCGCACTTTATTGCGACGGGAGGAGGTTCGGCAAAAACGGAAAACGAAGCGCGCATTGGATTGGTGGCTGGCAATTTACTGAAGCGCCTGTGTACCGTGGGGTGGGCGATTGCGGCCCTGATTGCCTTGGCGTTGCTGGCGGGCAACGCGGAAATTGCGCTCGACCGCGATCGTGTCTGGGGAGTGGCCGCGCGAGAGATTCTCGGACCGTTGAATATCGGCTTGGTGGGCCTGATGTTCGCTTGCTTGATGGCCGCCATGATGAGTTCCGCCGACACGTATATGTTGGTGTCGTCCGCCTTGGTGGTCCGCAATGTCGTTGCGCCCTACATCGCGCCTCACGCCAGCGACCAGCAATACGTGGCTTGGGGACGCTGGACCGGATTGATTCTCGTCGCCGGTGCTTCCGCTATGGCGCTGTTGTACAGCAATGTCCTCGAACAATTCAAACTGGCGATGGAAATCCCCTTGCTGATGGCCGCGCCGTTTTGGCTCGGACTGTTTTGGCGCCGCGTCAATCCTTGGGCTGTCTGGTTGACGATCGGATGCACATTGTTCTTTTTGTTTGTGCTACCTCTCCTGCTGCCACAATTGCTACCGGGATTGCGCTCGGACCCGCGCTGGAGTGGCGCCACACCGATCGTTGTTACGACTACCCAACGAACAGCGACGCCAGCCGACGTAGCGCGGAGTGCCGCATGGGATCAGGCTCGCCGGCACATTGAGTCGTTCGGAGACGAGAATAAAAGGCAAACTCTGCGCAAACAGTTGGGACCGCAACCGCCTCCGGCCGTCGTCGGTCAACCCATCGAATCGGTTACTCGTCGTGGCGGCCATTCGCTATTTTGGCAAGGAGGACTCGAACCGGTAACCGGCGGAACGATCGAGTTAAAGGAAATCAGCCGCTCGAGAACGGCCACGGAACAAGTGGTTACGTACGTTTTTGATAGTCCTATGCGTGGTGCCGGCCAACTCAACTTGGAACTCATACCCCTCACGTGGATGGGGATGAAATGGGAGTCGTGCAGCAAACCGACTTTGGAGGCTTGGCGCATTTTCGTGCGACTCGCAATTCCGTTCGTGTTGTTGATGGGCTTCAGTTTCCTAACACCTCGTCAACATCAAGCATCGCTCGACCGGTACTTTGCCAAGATGAAAACACCCGTGGAACGTGACCCAGTTGCCGATGAGCGAGCACTGCAGCAAGCGTACGACAATCCGCAGCGCTGCGAACACGCAAAACTGTTCCCCGGTTCTGATTGGGAGATATCCCGTCCGCGCCGCAGCGATATCACTGGATTCTTGGTTTCGATTGTCATTTGTTGGCTGATTGTCGGGCTGTTGGTGTGGTTGGCAGGGCTGGGAACATGACCTGGATTGATGACAACTTCCTGTTGACGACGACGTATGGCAAACGCCTGTACCACGAATACGTTGCTGCCGAGCCAATCGTTGATCTGCACACGCATCTGGATCCGCTTGAATTCGCCAACGATCATCGCTTTGAGAATCTGTGCGACTTGTGGCTTCGCAGTGATCATTATAAATGGCGAGCAATGCGCGCCGCCGGGATTAGTGAACACTATGTAACGGGCACCGCCTCTCCCTACGAAAAATTCACCGCGTGGGCGGCTACCGTTCCCAGACTATTGGGAAATCCGCTCTACCATTGGACGCATCTGGAATTGATGCGACTATTTGGTATTCCGGAACTGTTGTGTGAAGCGACCGCCCGGGATATCTGGGATCAAACCCGTGCGTTGCTGGCCGATCAAGCATTTTCGGCGCAAGGGATCTTTCGTTTTCTGTCGGTCAAGGGATTTTGCACGACGGATGATCCAGCCGATGCGCTCGACGCGCATGCGGCAGTGGCCCGGGCTGGGCTGTCGTGCCAGATGCGCCCGACGTTTCGTCCCGACAAGGCGCTCGCGATTACCCATCGGCCCATATTCTTGGAATGGGTGAAACGACTTGAAATATCCAGCCAGGTTTCCATTGGCAGACTGGACGACTTGTTAATCGCGCTGCAGCGACGGCATGCGGCCTTCCATGACGCTGGTTGTCGAATGAGCGACCATGGGCTGCCATATTGTTATGCCGAGGATTGTGATGAAGCACAAGCGCGGACGATTTTTGATAAAGCGCTAGCTGGTCGCATTTCGTCGGAATTGGAAGTCCGGCAATTCCGATCGTTCCTGCTCGATTTCTTTGCACGTCTCGACGCCCGAGCGGGCTGGACAATGCAACTTCACCTGGGGGCGTTGCGCAATAACAACTCGCGGCTTTTCGCGCAGTTGGGTCCAGACTGCGGTGCCGATTCGATTGGCGATTGGCCGCAAGCAAGCGCGCTTGGGCGCTTTTTCGATCGCTTGGACCGCGATGGAGTCCTCCCTGGAGTGATTGTCTATGTTTTGAATCCATCCCAGTATTACCCCGTGGCCACCATGTTGGGCAATTTTCAAGACGGCCAAATCCCAGGCAAGATGAAACTAGGAGCGGCTTGGTGGTTTTTGGATCATGTCGAGGGGATCGTTCAACAGCTTCAGGTCGTTTCGCAAACGGGTTTATTTGGTAATTGCATTGGCATGGTGACCGATTCCCGGTCGTTTGCCTCGATGGTCCGTCACGAGTATTTTCGACGAGTTTTGTGTGACTTCTTGGGCTGCGAAATGGCCTCTGGCCGACTTCCCCCCGACCTCCCCCTCATCGGCACCCTCGCCCTCACCCTCAACGAAAAGGACAGGCATAATTATGTTGACAGGCCCGGCTGGATTTGCTACAGTGCGGAAATCTGGTGGGGAGAGCGGGTCGGTTGATTACGGGAGTTGGACCATGACAATGCCGCGAAAGTTGCTAGTCGATGTGAATGTCACACG
>JACTND010000205.1 GCA_014584305.1 Planctomycetota bacterium
CCCCTTCGCCGATATACAGGAACTTGGGCAATGTGCGATAGGTCGGCAAGTAGCGCCCGTACCCGACGAGCCCCTCAGGAACGGGCGGAGTTGTCGAGGCCGCCGCGAGCGTCACTCCGGCCATCAACAGAAATACCACAAAGCTCCAGATCATCGCTTCCCAGGACCGCGTCGGCGATTTGTTGGCCACGGCCAGGTACAACGTCGGCACCAAAACGATGATACTCGCGACGCCCACCAAACCCAACAAAACCGCGTGAGATGCTTGCGTACCCAACCACGGAATCAACCAGGCGCTGAACAGCAGCGCGCCCAGAATCGCCCCGAACGTATTGGCCGCATATACACCCCCTACCAAACGCCCGGGATCTTGCCCGGGGCGAGAAACGCAGGCGATGGCCAGGGGAAAACTGGCTCCCCAACAAATGGCCGCCGGGAGCATGGCGAACACGCTGCGCGCGATGTCCAATTGCAAGTTGAGCCAATGGCTGCGCGCCAGGCTGACATCGATCGGCCAGAAAGGAAGCCACTGATACACGGCCAGCGCTGCCCAAGCAATACAAGCGACCAATGCGCCTTGAAACAGTCCGAACAGCAAGCGCGGATTGATCCCTCCACCCGCCAAGTTGGCGCCGATGTGGCTGCCGATTCCCAGCCCCGCCAGAAAAACCGCGAGGATAATCGAAAACGTATAGACGGTTGCGCCCAACATCAAGGACAGCGCCCGGGTCCAAAGAACTTCTGCACCCAAGGCGGTCAATCCGGAAAGTCCAATCGCTAAATAGATTCCCAGCGGCGCGGCAGGTCGCTGAGGCCCGGATGGCAGCGGCGCATCAGTCGATGGACGGCGGTACTCCGCGACGCGTGACATGGCAAAGCCAACGATGGCCACCAACAGGTTGATGGCCAAAGCAACACCCGTCGCCACCTCTAAACTGTACATGCGCAACAAATAGAAACCGGCCAGCAGGCAACCGCACACCGCGCCGACGATATTGGCTGCGTAGAACAATCCCATCCGCGCGACACCCGCCGGTGTGGTTTGCAGCCAGCGCGCAATGGCCGGCAACGTGGCACCCATGCACAGCGTCGGCAACAACAAACAACTGGCCGCCAGGATCGAGCGGACGACGACCCCTGATGCATGCCCTTGCACCCAGGCGACATACCACTGCGCAGCAAGGGGGAGCAGAAAGACAATTGCCAGCCCCATCACGCCAATCAACAACTCCAACACGGCATACACCCACAGGGGATGCCAACTTGCCGGTACCAGGCGACTGTACAGCCAACTGCCGAGCCCCATGCCACCCATGAAGGTCGCCAGCAAGACTCCCAAGGACAAGGACGACGAACCGATGATGAACTGCAGCAATTGAAACCAGACGATTTCATAGATCAATGCTGCTGCGCCGCTGCCGACGAACAACAACAGTGCTGGGAACAGGTACGGGTTGGGCGCAGACACATCGGGGCGGTTTTCGTTGTCTATGTTCGACACGTCAGATCAACAAAATGAATGTTCGATTTCGAATCAGGCGTGTGTCGGCTGTCCCTTAAGCCCGCCGTTAACGAGAGGCAATTGCCCTTGGTCCACGCGCGATTTCACTCGCCAGTTGGTCACTCTATGCGCCTTGTGGATCCCGCCGTCCCCAACAAGGACGAATCAGTGTAACATGACCCCTTCCAGGTAAACTATTGGGCGACGCGGCATATTACAGACAAGCATGACGGTTCACGACCATTTCCGAGCGGGAAGGTTAGCGATCTCCTTTGAGTTGTTCCCCCCAAAAACACTGGCGGGTGAAGTGAAACTCTATGAGCAGGTCAACCAATTGGTGTCGGTTGCCCCGGACTTTATTACCTGCACGTACGGGGCCGGCGGTTCGTCCCAAGCGAAAACTCTGGATATTGTCACACAGGTCAAAGCGCGGTATGGACTCCCCGTGGCTTCGCATTTGACCGTTGTCGGTCGTTCCGTGGACGAATTGCGGGATTACTTGCGCCAGGCGGCGGAACGGGGCATCGACTATATCGTGGCCCTCCGTGGTGACCCCCCGCAGGGCGCGGGCCGATTTGTACCCGCTAGTGGCGGCCTACAGTATGCCAATGAACTGGTAACTCTGATTCGCCGCGAGTTCCCACAGTTTGGCGTCTTCGTCGCCGGCTATCCGGAAACCCACCGCGAGGCCCCCAGCCCACAAGCCGATCTGGAAAATTTAAAACGAAAAGTGGACGCCGGCGCCGATGCCGTGATTACGCAATTGTTTTACAATAATGACGATTACTTTCGTTTTTGCGAACGCTGCCGAGCCGTCGGTATTCATTCCCCAATTGTTCCGGGGATTTTGCCGATCACCAATGGACAACAGATTCATCGATTGACTTCATTGTGTGGCGCGCGGTTGCCGAAGCATTTGGCGCGGCGATTGGCCGAACGCGACGATCCTGACTGGCAATTGGCCGTCGGAATTGAATGGGCGGTTCAGCAGACACGCGAGTTGATTGACGCACAAGTTCCCGGCTTGCACTTTTATGTCCTGAATCAATCGTTGGCGACCTTGCGCATCGTCCAAGAAACCGAAATCGTGGCCTTACGAGGAGACTAATTCTATGAACCCGAGTTACGTTGGATCGAGTCGAATGCCTCGGTTCCCGCTGATTGCTGCCTTGTTCGTTGGGGCAATGTTCTGTGCCAGTCGGTCCAGCGCAGCGGCCGCTTTCCAGGGGGAGGAACTCGGGTTCATCGCTCCGGCCCAGGAAGACCTGTCAACAGCCAACCGCGAGCAATTCATCAAGTTCTTGGTCGGCGAGGTCGACAACCTCACCCCTGGTGACTTGGCCGCTGTTCCTGAACAAGAAAACATGGTCCGTCAAGCCGCGGCGGCCTTTGTGGATGGATCCGAACGGGATGCGCATGATTGGTTGGAAAAGTTTCGCAGAGCCAACGAACAAGCGCCCCCCATCAGTCTGATGTTGGCAGCCATGTATTTTGCGGTGGGTAATCCAGTGGATGGCCTCCAACATTTGGAGGATGCGGCGATCGTTAACCCGGGATTGCCGACGGTGTATAACGCGTTTGCCCGCGTGGCCATCTCGCAACAACGCCGCACGGACGCGCTCGTGTTGTTGGACAAATCCAAACAGTTGATCGATGCTGGCAGTTGGTCGGACGTGCAGCGCAACCATTTTCTCATCGCTTACTATGACGCGACGGCGGACCTGATGATCTTGCGGCGCGATTGGGGGAATGCCCGCCGCGCCTTGACTCAGTTGGCTGGTATGAAAGGAGACTTGCCGCGCATTCCACTGCGGCTGGCTGAAATCGCGTTCGAACTGGAAAACTTGGACGAGGCCCTGGAACACCTCGGCGAGTTTCGGCGGCTGGTTCCCGACGCACATGTTCCGGAAATCATGTTGGCCACGCTCTTCGCGCGGCGCGGCGTGATGGATAAAGCGGAGTTGTGGCTCGAACGAGCCCAGACGAAGTATGTCGGAGACCAGCGTGTATCTTTGGAATACATCGACTTCATGGTCAATCGCGAGCGGTTCGAAGCGGCGCGGCGCGTGATAGCCTCGACGGAGAAGGAATACGGCAACTCACCGGCCGTCAATCTGCTGAAAGGCAAGGTGGCATTCGCCGAAGGTCGCTACGCCGACGCGGAAGCGCTGTTCAGCGAGTTGAACAATGCAAATCCGGAAGATTTTGAAGTGGCCAATTTGTTGACTCTGGCATTGGTCGAAAGCGACCGCGCGGACAAAGTGGCCCAAGCGCTGCGGCAAGCGCAAGCGAACGTCCAACGACAACCGAACAACTCTGTGGCCTGCGCAATCTTGGGGATGGTGTATTGGAAACAGGGGAATCTGGAACAAGCAGGCGGTTGGCTGACGCGGGCCGGACAGGCCGGTCAATTGACGCCGGAGATCGGATTTATTTTCGCGCGCTTTCTCCATACGCGGGGGGAAGACAAACAGGCGCTGGACGTTCTCAACGGTGCCTTGCAGCATCAAGGCTTGTTCTTGTATCGGCTGGAAGCGACAAAGTTGCGCGACGCTTTGGCAGCGCAGCCGCCATCCGGTTCGGACCGCAACTAAAGGATGGGCCGGCCTTGGACCGAGTGGCCGATGTTCGTACGGACGGCGTTTCGCCTCCCGGTGAGAACTCCGCGACGCCTGCCCACCCGCCAGGCCCGCGAACGGGGCCGCCGTCGCCTAGTCCGTCCACCGGCCGCTGGATCGCCGATGCGTGCTTGATCGCTACGGCCGTGATGTGGGGTATCAATATCCCTCTCTCCAAATATGTGGTCGGCGTCTTGGATCCGTTCGTGTTCAACGGCGTCCGCCTGGTACTGGCCGCCGTCACTCTGGGAGTTTGCGCGCTCGGGGAGCGGCGATGGCTGGCGGCGCGAGAAACCGAGCGATCGGCGGATCGGCCAAAACGGAGAATTGTTTCCTCGCCGGAATTTTGGGTGTTCGTCGCGCTGACAGGATTGATCTATCAATTGCTGTTCATTTTCGGCATCTCGCACACGACCGCGGCGAACTCGGCCTTGTTGCTCTCGACCATGCCCATGTGGACCGCGATCATCTCTTTTTTCGCGCTCCACGAGCGCTTGCCGCGCATCACCTGGATCGGATTGGTCATCACCTTTGTCGGAACTGTCGTGGTCATCAACGCCCGCCACGGAATCGACCTGTCGGCGAACTATTTTTGGGGGAATGTGTTGATGATGGCGGCGGCTATGAGCTGGGCAGTGGGCACTCTGATCAGTCGCCGCGTTTTCGATCGAATCACACCGCTACAATTGGCTTTTTGGTCGGGCGCTTTGACGGCGCCGATTCACTTGGCGATCGCCTGGCCCCGTTTGGGTGAGTCGTGGCCCATGGTCACGCAGACGCCCATGTTGATCGCCATCGCCTACTCCGGAATGTTCTCGACGGGGCTGGCATATGTTACCTGGCACATTGGCGTGCGGCGCTTGGGCGGCTCACACGCGGCGGTTTATCAGAATGTGGTGACCTTGGTCGCTGTCTTGGGAGGTTGGCTGTTTCTTCGCGAACAGCCGCTGGCCGCGCAGATCGTTGGCGGAGTGTTGATCATCGGCGGCCTGATCGCGATGCGCAGTGGCCGTCGGACTACTCGGGTGGATCTTACCACAGTGACAGGACAAAAATAGTACTTTGCGCAGATTTGGAGCACCGAATGGACCTACACGAATTGACTCGTGAGTTGCAGCAAGCAAACTCCTCGAAAATCGTCATGCTGGTCGCGGACGGTCTGGGCGGACTGCCGCTCGAACCCGGGGGTCGGACGGAACTGGAAACCGCGCGGACGCCTCATTTGGATGCCTTGGCGCGGCGCGGAATCCAAGGGGGGAGCATCCCTGTTTTTCCCGGTATCAGTCCCGGCAGTGGACCGGGGCATTTGGCGCTGTTTGGCTACGATCCGCTGCGTTATCGCATTGGTCGCGGTGCCCTAGAAGCAACCGGCATCGAGTTCGCGTTGCAAGACGGCGACGTCGCGGCGCGCGGCAATTTCTGCACGTTGGATCGCGCCGGTTTGATAATCGATCGCCGCGCGGGGCGCATTGCTTCGCAAGAAAGCGCGCCGCTGGCGCTGCGGCTGAACGAAGTGCGGATTCCGGGGGTGGAGGTCTTTGTGCGCCCAGTCAAAGAGCATCGCTTTGTCGTAGTCTTTCGCGGCGACGGACTACATGGTGAGATCGATGACACCGATCCCCAAGCGACGGGTGTTCCACCGGTTGCTCCCCGCGCCCGCGATGCGGCCAGCCGCCGCGCGGCCGATGTCGCGGCGGAGTTCGTACGGCAGGCGACCCAACTATTGGCGGGTGAAACCAAAGCCAACGGTTTGACCTTACGCGGATTTGCCAGCAAACCGTTGTTGCCGTCGTATCAGGAGGTCTATGGCCTGCGCGCCGCGGCGATCGCCGTCTATCCGATGTACAAAGGTTTGGCGCGGTTGGTCGGAATGGAGATCATCGGTCGGCCAACGACGTTGGATGAGCAGATCGACTGTTTGGAAGCCGAGTGGGCCAATTTCGACTATTTCTTTATCCACTTCAAATATACGGACAGCACGGGCGAAGACGGAAATTTCGAAGAGAAGGTCCGCCAGATCGAAGCGTTCGACTCCATCATTCCGCGGGTTGAGAAACTCAACCCAGAAGTTTTGATCGTCACCGGGGATCACAGCACGCCGGCATTTTTGCGGTCGCACAGTTGGCATCCGGTCCCGACGTTGCTGGTTTCGAATTGTTGCCGGTTCGACGGGCTGACATCGTTCGGTGAATCGAACTCCCTCCGGGGCGGTTTGGGGCAATTTGAAGCCAAATATTTGATGGTTTTGGCC
>JACTND010000051.1 GCA_014584305.1 Planctomycetota bacterium
TTCGACGCCCTTTCCACAGAGCATTGCCTGCCGAACACAGCGGGAAATGCAGTGATAATACCGGGTTACATCGATATCGACCAACATATTTCGAGGCATAGTCATGGCTTTTTTTACCCTTGATTAATGTCAGTCCACCAATGCCGATAGCCTAGCGATCGAGGCATTTCCGAAAAGTTGCGAAATGGTCCTATGCACGCAATTGAATGTCCAAGGACGTCTATTCGACGCGAATGTTTGGCGTCATGCAAATTAATCAACATATATGACCCAATTTTGACCTGAATGACTTCAATTTACTAATTTCACCAAAGAATGTCAACATAATAATGCCTGTCCTTATCACCTGTCCTTATCAATTATCATATGACTTTAGCGGGGGAGGCGGAGGGGGTGGGGGTTGATGTGGGGGGGGCGGCGGGTAATGAGATCACTGATGAGCTGGCCGGTGACCGTGGCCAAGGAAAGTCCCAGCATGTTGTGCCCGGCGGCTACCCACACGTTTTCAAACGCCGGAGCGCGATCGATGTAGGGTAAGCCGTCCGTGGTCATCGGCCTCCAGCCGTACCAAGTGTCCTCGACCGCATCCAAGTTGGGTTCTCGAAGGTATAAACAGGCCGCTTCTCTCAATAATTCCAGGCGTTTCGGGTTGATCGACGTATCGTAGCCGGCAAACTCCATGGTCGATCCGATGCGAAAACAACTTCGTAACGGAGTAATCGCTACCCGGTGTTCCTCGAAAATCATTGAGCGGTTGGGACACAGTTCGGGGCGAGGCATGGTGATTGAATAGCCTTTGCCAGGTTGAATCGGGATGCGGCATCCCAAATGTCGGTTTAGAAACGGAGTCCAGGCGCCAGTGGCCACGACATAGTCCCGGCCGCGAATTGGGCCATCCGCGGTACTCGCCTGGATCGCTTGGCGCCCCTCGGCAACGAATCCGTTGACCTCGCAGTTTTCCTTGAAGGCAACTCCGCGATCCGCCAACAATCGGCGCATTTCACACATTAACTTATCCGGACGCAATTGCGCGTCGCATTCGTAAAGCCAGGCCCCACCGAGCCCCGGTTGCAAGGCGGGCTCAGCGGCAGCCAATTGACGGCCATCGAAGGGTATCGCCGCTACACCATACCGCTCCGAGAGGAGCGCATTCGTTTTGGCATATTGCTCAAATTTGTTTGGACTATGAAAGACAAAGAATATACCGTTGTCATCCCATTCGACATTCAGGCCCCGGCCGACAATCAGTTCCCGATACAAAGACTTCGCTGATTGCAAGAGTTCATGCAACGTATCGGCCGCTGCGAGCATGGACTGCTGATTGCATCGCCGCGCAAATCGCCACATCCAACTCCACAACGCCGGCGACCACCGCGGCTTGACGTAGAATGGCGATTTGTTGGAAAACATGGAGCGCAAAGCCATCGAAACAGCGCCGGGAGTGGTTAGCGGCAAGATATGGCTGGGGCTGACATAGCCGCAATTGCCATGTGAGCAACCGCGGCCCAACCGACCCCGATCGATGATTGTCACGGTTCGGCCTGCTTCGGTCAGATACCAAGCGCACATGGCGCCAATCACGCCGCCGCCAATAACAACCACATCCGCTTCATCAAACTGGGATTCGCTGGACACGATGGGTTCCTTTCAAGTACTTGTCGAAACACTCAACGCAATGCAGACAAGCCAAGATCGTACCGGCGATCGTTCAGTAGTCGCCAGGCCGCCGGTTCCAATTTCAGGAATTTTACTATTTGGCTGGGAGTCACCTCCAAGTGCTCGGCAATGGGCTCCAGTTGCCACTCGGTGGATGTCAACCAATCCAATAGTTGGGCCAGCAAAGCGGCAAAGTCGGCGTTTGACCTGTTAATGATCACCCGCCGATGCGCAATATGTTTTTTCCAACTCGGCAGCGGAGTGCTCAATTCGCCGGTTGCCAAACGACCATCATGACGAACCGCCAGCGCTAAATTAATACGCAATCGGAGAATTGCGACGCGCCGATTTTGGCCTTGGTCGCGGCGTTCACTAGCCTGACCGATCACGCCGCTGGGCTCATGGCAAACGACGACGGCGGAAGAGACCTTGTTGCGATGTTGTCCTCCTGGCCCGCCGCGGCGCGCGGTATGGACCGAGCATTCAGCCAGCAACCGGCTTTCCTCCATCCAAATAGCATAGGGACCGTCGCGGTCATTCGGGCTATTCGCCACCGGGGGTCAACACCCAATCCGAGAAATGATGCTTCAACCAAGAATCCGCGGTTTGATTGCATTCACTGTCGTCATTGACTTTCAAATCAATAAACCGTTGTTCGTTCCGCTGATTGGCGAGACGCAAATAATACATGCCCGTTCGGATCTCATGCGCCTTCGCCGGTTCAGGAATCGTGCCATTCACCAACAGCCCCGTCAGCCGCGCGTAAACACAGCTGGCCATAAACAACTCCGTGGCGATGTCGCCGATGCGGGCTTGCACGTACTGCTGGTCGATAATCTGTTCACGGTGTTTGATCAACGCCATTTCACATGCCCAGGCAAATCTCGAGATTTGTTTCGACAAGGAGCGGGCGAAGAATCGCAGGTGCTCATGTTTGATCGGAATGGTTGGAGGCGTGGTCCATAACTTGTAAACCGTCCACGGACGCTTAGTAATGCCTTCCATTTCCTTACCCAAATGTCGCAAGCCAACCGCCGCAATGAAGCAACGCAGCACATCGTTGGCGCCCTCGCCGATCATATTCAAGCGCGCATCACGCATCATCCGCTCGAATGGCTGGTCAGTGAAGAATCCAGCTCCGCCCCAGACTTGTAAACAGTCGTTGACGATCCGCCACAATTGGTCGCTGGCAAACACTTTCAACATGGCCGTTTCGATCATGTAATCTTCGGCACCGCTGTCGATCAACGCGGCCGTATGATAGGTCGCGCTTTCCATCGCATAGGTATCGGCGGCAGCATCGGCAATTTTTCGCTTCACCAATTCAAACTCGCCCAACGTTTTGCCAAACTGTCGTCGGGTGTTGGCTCGATGCACCATGCGTTCCAGCGCGAATTTGGCCGCGCCGGTACAGCATGCCCCAAATGTCGTGCGACCGAAGTCCAGTACCGTCAGCGCCAACCGGAGCCCTTTGCCCAACTGCCCCAGGATATTCTCCTTGGGCACGGCCATATCTTTAAACTCCAATCGGCCAGTCGCAGTCCCTCGAATACCGACTTTCTCCATCCGCTCTTCGATGACGCGAAATCCCGGCATATCGGGGGTCACGAGAAACGCTGTTATTTTTCCGTCCGGGTCGCTGGGATCGGGTGTCCGAGCCATCAGCGTCAAAACATCGGCGATCCCACCATTGGTGATCCACCGTTTATCCCCATTGATGATGTAATGCGAACCGTCAGGCGAGGGAACGGCGCGGGTGCGAACATTTCCCGCGTCGGAACCGGCCTCAGGTTCGGTCAAGGCGAACGCGGCAATTTGCTCGCCCGTCGTCAGCGGGTGCATCCATCGTTCGCGTTGTTGATCCGTCCCGAACAACTCCAACGCCCGCAGCCCGATGGAGTGATGGGCGTTGACGAACACAGCAGTGGACGCGCAATGGGCGCCGATAATTTCCATCACGCGGCAATAATTGAATTGCGAAAAGCCCTGGCCGCCGAATTCGGATCGGACGGTCATTCCCAGGACGCCGATATCACCCAAACCGCGGATGACAGAATCGGGAATCTTGGCCTCGCGGTCGATTCGATCAGGGTCGATCTGGCTGCGACAGAATGCCTTGACTCGCTGAACCGCCTCGTCCCCTGCTTCCTTTTCAGCCCCCGTCACCTCTGGAAAGGGAAAGACGGATTCGGCGCGAAACTTACCGAAGTAAAGGTCTTTTGCAAAACCTTCTTTATCCGGACCAGAGAAAAAGATTTCTTCGGCCTGGGCGATCTGTTTCTTCTGCAATTCAGTTAATGATGCCATGGGCGACGTTTGACCTTCCAATACACTAGGAACTTGCACATCGACAGGTTACAATCCTGTGTGGTTTTTAACCGCAATACCTTTTCTCCAGCCAACAACCGCGATTCGAACGGCTACGGCAATCGCTCCCGATTATCGCGAAAAAAGTGGTGCTGGGAAGGGTTCAAACAGTGTTTTGGGGCATTCCGAGGAGCAATTATCGGAATGGCCGCGACAGTTACATCGCAGGAGTTTCGGATATCTTATGGCCAAGGCATACATCATCGCCGGAGCGCGGACACCGACCGGTTCGTTTTTGGGGAGTTTTGGCGGATTATCGGCATCCGATCTCGGCGCCGCCGCCATTGCCGGAGCCTTGGACCGGTCGGGATTAAGCCGCAACCAAATCGACGAAGTCATTATGGGCAACGTGGTTTCGGCTGGCGTCGGTCAAGCTCCCGCGCGGCAAGCCGCATTGAAGGCTGGTTTTCCACCGACGATCGCCGCCGTGACAGTCAACAAAGTCTGCGGCTCGGGCTTGAAAGCCGTGATGTTGGCCAGTCAAGCGATACGCTGTGGCGACGCGCAAGCGATCGTGGCGGGCGGCATGGAGAACATGTCGGCGGCGCCGCACCTCCTGAAGGGCTTTCGCACGGGGCACAAGCTGGGAGACGGCGCATTGATCGACGCCATGGTATTCGACGGGTTGACCTGCGCGTTTAATCATTGCCATATGGGCAGCCATGCCGAACGCGTGGCCAAACTTGAGAACGTAACGCGGGCAGATCAAGATAGTTACGCCGCTCAGAGCCAACAACGCGCCGCCGCAGCCGTGGCAGCCGGTGTGTTCGGCGACGAAATTGTTCCGGTGACGATCAAAGATCGCAAAGGAGACCGCGTGATTTCCGCCGACGAGGGGATTCGCGGGGAGACCACTGTCGAAGGGTTGGCAAAACTGCGTCCGGTTTTCGACCATGCGGGCTCGGTCACCGCGGGGAACGCTTCCACGTTGGCTGACGGGGCGGCAGCGGTTGTTGTCGTCTCCGATGCGTTGGCGCAACGGGTCCCGCACCGATACGAGATTCTCGCCAGTCACACGCATGGTACTGCGCCTGAAGACTTGTTCATCGCACCGGTGGGTGCGGTACGAGGCGCGCTGGCGAAATGCGGCTTGTCCGTCAATGATGTCGATCTATTTGAGATCAACGAGGCGTTCTCGAGTCAGATGGTGGCCTGTATCCGGCAACTGGGAATCGACGAATCGCGCGTCAATGTTTTCGGTGGTGGCGTCTCCTTAGGGCATCCGATCGGCGCCAGCGGCGCACGTATTCTCGTCACATTAATGAACGCCCTTCGCCGGAAAGAACTTGCTGTCGGAGTAGCGAGTTTGTGCTTGGGTGGTGGAAATGCTGTCGCCATGGTCATCCGTCGCGTTTGACGGCAAACCGATCGCCATTAGGGTAAGTGGAAGGTTGCCCGATCTGCATTTGCGACTTTCACAGAGTTATGCCTCGGCGTGAGTTTGTGCGGCGCACGCATTCGATTCCTAGGGATTGGCCTTGACCACGTAGTCCCGCTGGCTATTCTTGTTGATCATGAACTGGCGAATCGTCGCGCCTCTTATTTTTGTCCTTGCCCTGCAATGGCTGGTACATGGTTACAACCATGTCACGTGGGCCTCGTCGTCCGATGATCACGTTCCCGCGTGGGCGGTCGTGGAGCAGGTCAAATCGGAAAATGACAACAGCGAGCAATTCTCGTTTGGGGACTTGCTCGGTTCTTTCGTGTCGAACATCGTTTCGCTTTGCGATTGTGGCGATGCGGTCATGGTTACCAATCGGCCCACCGCGTTGGGTTGCCGCCTTTCGTGTTCCGTTCGCGGTCCACCATCAACGCCTTGATCCCGGACGCATTCACATGAATTCGGGCAGTGGTCACTCGTGTCCAGCCTGAATTTCCTGGCATTACAATCGGTAACGGTTTCGGCCCAGCGCTCGCTTTGCGACTGAGCCAACATGCTTTGAATTTCTGACAACTAATGAGCGGCGCACAGAGTATTAGCGCCAGAATCGCGCCATGAGCAGCATCGCGGACGAGAATAGTCCTACTTGTGAGTGGATAAGCAGCGCCATCCAACATGCAGCGCATTATCTGCCTGGCCAAGGTCCCATTACGGTATTCATTCATCACAATACGTTGCACGCGTTAGAACACTTGCCGTTTGAGCAGGCCGTGCAGGTCGGAGCGGACCTGTTTGGATGCCGCGCTTTCCTGACCGAGGAGCGCTATCGCGAGGAAATTGCCAAAGGACGCATTCGTTCGATCGACATCAGCGAAGCGCTTTTGGAGTCTTTAGGCGATAAGGCAGAGATTTTCGTGGGGTTCTTGGGGACGCGGTTTAATCTGCGTTTGGCAATGTTGCGTCACCCGTTACACACCGTCCTGTCCAACGAACTAGATTGGGTGATCGCCGAGCGCCGCGCGTGGACGAGATTTTCCGACCAATCGCATCCGGATGAGCGCCGACGCATAATCGAAAGCACTCGGCGGTGGGTGACGCGGATGGTGAGCGGCCAATCCCCAAGGGACTCGTCACAATCCAGCGGAGAAGGGGTTGCATTCCATAGGCACTGGGAAAAGTTGGCGGCCGAACTGCCATTAGATAAGTTGCCCGAATGGACGGAAGAGGTTTGGGAATCCTGCACCCTTCGATTGCTATGGCAGATTTGCCTGGAACAAGTCGCCCAATACCGTCCGCCATTACGTCCACGCCATTGGCGGCGGCATCGAGACGTTCTATTCCATTGTACCGGAGTGGACAGTGACGCATTGGTTCATGATGTTCTGGTGCGTTTCTGCTCGGTTCTGCTCGACCAGGGGTTGAGTCATTGGGGATTGCCGCAGCGCGATCGAGGTGTGTGGGCGGCGTTTGTGGGAATCTATGGCAGTGCACGCGGCGGAGCCGAACGCTGGTTGCAGCCGCTACGACGCGAATTGGTTCGCATTCAACGGGCACATGTGTCGCCGTTAGCGGTGATTCGCGAATCGCTCTGCGAACTGGGTGTCACATCAGCGGAAACCGAAAAGTTCATTACGCAGAGCTTGCTGGCTTTGCGTGGGTTTGCCGGCATGATTTGGCAAATGGAGTGTCGCGCAGATCGCGTGGCACATGGGCTGCCCACCGGGGCATTGATCGAGTTTCTCGCTGTTCGATTGCTGTTGGACCGACTGGCATTGCAATACATCGCCCGTCGCGAGTTGGGCTGGCGCCGACCATTGTCCGAATTGCGTCACGAGCTGGAACGTCAATGTGGACCCCAAACCGACGATGTCCGGTGTGAAGCGTTTGCGGTATTTCAGCTCGCACAATCACTGGGTTGGCGGCCCGAGTCGCTGTGCACTCTGAATACCGCCAATTGGCGCAAGTTGTTGGATGAATTGCGTTCGTTTTCCGAAGTCGAGCGGTTGCACGTCTATCATTTGGCCTATGAACGCAAGTTTCGTCACCAATGTTTGGATGCGCTCGGTCGCCATGGACTGGATAACGCGACCGGCAAGGCGAGCGTTAAGAACGGTGGAGACACCTCCCGTTCTACCTCATTTGACGTGATAACCTGCATCGATGAACGTGAGGAATCGTATCGTCGACACTTGGAGGAAATCGAACCGCGTTGTCGCACATGGGGTACCGCTGGTTTCTTTGGCGTAGCCATGTATTACCGGGGGGCGGATTCATTTCAGTACGTGCCGCTGTGTCCGATCGTCATGGAACCTCGCCATTATGTCCAGGAGCAGGTAGTCGCCGAGCAGGCGCTAGAGGGCCAACGACGTTCGTGGCTGCGCCGGGTTGTCGGCGCCGGGTTGCATGGACTACATGCCGGCAGTCGGCAGCTTTTCTCCGGTGCCATCACATCGGTCTTGGGGACATTCGCCGCTGTGCCGTTGGTAGCGCGCGTTTTGTTTCCCCGTTGGGCGGGACGAGTGCGCGAGCATGTCGATGAATTGTATGCCACTCCCGAGCGAACACGCTTGCATTTGGAACGCCGCGCTGCCGAACCTGGGCCGGACGAGAGACAGATCGGCTATTCCTTGGATGAAATGACAGCGATCGTCGAGCGCCTGTTGCGCGACATCGGACTCATTCGTAATTTTTCTCGTTTGCTGATCGTGTTGGGGCATGGTTCCACGAGTTTGAACAACCCCCACGAGTCGGCGCACGACTGCGGAGCTTGCGGCGGAGGGCGGGGCGGCCCGAATGCTCGCGCCTGGGCCCAAATGGCCAATGATCCGCGCGTCCGCGCGCGGCTGGCGACGGCTGGTATCCACTTGCCGGACAGTACACATGTCGTAGGTGGATATCACAACACGTGTGATGACAGTGTGACGCTCTACGATTTGGAACAGGTACCGGCCAGTCACACAGATGATTTGCGGAGAGCGCACCACGTTTTGGAAGAGGCCTGTGTGCGCAACGCGCACGAGCGTTGTCGCCGGTTTGAGTCGGCTGACCTGAAGTTGGATCAACGGGGCGCCTGGCGGCATGTCGCCGCGAGGGTGGAGGATCTGTCCCAAGTGCGGCCTGAATACGGACATGCCACTAACGCGTTGTGCATTGTAGGGCGGAGAGAGTTTACACGGGGGTTGTACTTGGATCGCCGGGCATTTCTCCAGTCGTACGATCCAACGCAAGACGATCGCGAGCACACAATCTTGGCGCGCATTCTGGCGGCCGTCGTTCCGGTTTGCGCAGGGATTAACCTGGAATACTATTTTTCCTACATCGATCCGGAGGGGTATGGGTGCGGTACCAAGTTGCCACACAATATCACGTCCCTCGTGGGCGTGATGAATGGCGCGGCCAGCGACTTGCGGCCCGGCTTGCCGTGGCAAATGGTCGAGATTCACGAGCCGGTACGGCTGTTAATGGTCGTAGAAACGACGCCGGAAGCGCTACTATCGATTATGGACCGCAATCCGAGCATTGATCGCCTGGTGCGCGGGAACTGGATTCAACTCGCCACCTGGGATGTGCGGACTGGCATATTGCGGCGCTTCCATCAAGGCGAGTTCGTTCCACATCATCCGGACACCAGGTCGTTGCCGTCCGCGCGATCGTCGCTGGAGTGGTATCGAGGTTGGCGCGGCGATTTGGATTTCGCGCAAATCGTGTCTGCGCGCGAGCCAGCATTACCGGTGGCAGGTTAAGGGAGCACGGCGTGGACGTTTCCACTGTGTTTCACTTTTGTGCTGCCTTGGTGCTGCTCAGTCCTCTCGCACTCATCGCATATTGTGTCAAGCGAGCGATGCTGGCATCGTCGATTAACGAACGAGTGCTCAGCCAATTTACATCCGTATGTATCGGCCTGGGGTTGGCGGCGGCATTGGGAATAGCAGGGGCCTTGTGGGCTACGGGTCGGCGCGAGTGGGTATTCGAAATTGGCGATTGGGTGACGCTGCCGCACGAGGCTTTTGCCTTTCACCTGAAATTCGTGTTCGATCGTTTGTCGATGCCTTTCCTGATTTTGACCTATGTATTGTGTGGCATCGTGGCGGTGTTTGCCTCGCGATATCTCCATCGGGAAGAGGGGTACCAACGGTTTTTCTTGCTCTACGCGCTGTTTTTGGCCGGAATGGTCGTCAGCACATTGGCGGGAACAATCGAGGTACTATTCTTCGGTTGGGAATTGGTCGGACTCTCGTCCGCATTGTTGGTAGGGTTCTTCCACGAGCGACCGGGACCGGTGAGCAATGGTCTGCGGGTGTGGAGCATCTACCGCTTGGCGGACGCCGCCTTTTTGATCGCAGCCCTGACGTTGCATCACATGACAGGGGCGGGTGATTTCGATCGGATGACAGGTGCCGGCGCCTGGCCCCATGCTGCGTCGGTGCTGACTGGTTATCAAGCTCTGGGTGTGGGCTTACTGTTGGTGGTTGCCGCCGCGGGCAAGTCGGCGCTAATTCCATTTTCCGGTTGGCTGCCGCGGGCGATGGAAGGGCCCACGCCATCCAGCGCGATCTTCTATGGGGCCCTATCCGTGCATTTAGGAGCATACTTGCTGTTGCGGATCAGTCCGCTCATTGCGGCCTCTCCCACGTTAAGCGGGTGCGTGGTTGCGCTGGGATTAGCCACCGCGTTGTACGCCACGATCGTGGCGCGCGTCCAAGCCGACATCAAGAGCGCCTTGTCGTTTGCCTCTTTGACACAAGTCGGCTTGATCGTCGCGGAGATCGGCATGGGTTGGCAGTACCTGGCATTGGCCCACATCGTCGGGCACGCGATGTTGCGAACGTTGCAATTGCTGCGCGCACCCAACCTGCTGCATGACTACTTCAAAATGGAAACTGCCATGGGCCGCAGGATCGCGGCACCGCCCGCTCCAGGTTGGTTGTCTCGATTCCCAGCGTTGAGAAATCGGTTGTATTTGTTCGCGCTGGAGCGCGGGCACTTGGATGCCTGGCTGCAGAATGTCTTCGTCGAACCGTTTATTGGCGTCTTCCGCTGGTGTTCACGCATGGAGTCGCGATGGATTGAATGGTGTGGCGGCGCGCGTCCGCAGCCGGAGCCACACGACGAGGCACCGATGCGGGATCGCGACGACGATCGAGATCGCCCGGGTGTTGCTCCGACCCACGCGCGGTCGCAATCGGCACATTCGGATGGAGTGCGTTGAAGATGCCAACCATGCATGGACCTTGGATGACGTTGGCCATTGCGTTGCCGCTGGCGACCGCGAGCGTGGTCGCGCTGTGTCGCGATACGAGTTGGCGGTGGTGGTTGAGTACCCTAGCCACGGCCGCGACGATGGTGTTAGCCGGCACCGCATGGCTGGAGTTGAATCTGCTCGGCGTGTGGGCGGCGGCTGACTTTGGCGATCCGTTTCAACAGCTGTTTGGTGCGACTCCGCTGGCCATCGACGGATTCGCGGGTCCATTGATTCCATTGGCGTCCGCCTTGCATTTCTTTGTGATCTTGGTCACTCCGCGATCCAAACGCACACGGTTCCCGTTTGCGTTAACATTGGTGTCCCTGGCGATACTGTTGGCGATGTTCAGCACGCGCTGGCCGGTGGTCATCATTGGCCTGTTTGCCTGCCAGTCGCTCTTGCCCTACATCGAATTGCGGCGCCGCAAACAACCGTGGCGATTTTTCGCTTGGCATCAGGTTGCGGGCGTGGTTTGCTTAACGTTCGGATGGCTGATGGTGGACAATGCGCACCCGACGTCGGCAGTCTCGCTCTGGGGCACATGGGCCATGGCCGTGGGGTTGTTGGTGCGGTGCGGTTGCGTCCCCATGCATTGTTGGCTGGTGGACTTGTTCGATCGAGCCAGTCTCGGCACAGCGCTCCTCTTTGTGGCGCCAATGGTTGGCGCGTATGGACTGGTCCGACTGGTGTTGCCAATCGCACCCGAGTTCGTATTGCAAGGGATCGCCTTGGCTTCGCTAGTGACAGCACTGTATGCCGCCTGCATGACGTTAGTGCAAACCAGCACGCGGCGTTTCTTCTGTTATCTGTTTCTCAGCAACAGCGCTTTGTTGCTCATTGGATTGGAATCATTGACGGCAGTCGGGCTGACGGGATCGCTGTGTCTGTGGCTGTCGATCGGCATCGCACTGACGTCGTTTGGGATCATCATTCGCGCGTTGGAAGGGAGGGTTGGCCGGATGCCGTTGGATCGATTTCATGGGCTGTACGGTCAGATGCCCTTGTTGGCCGGTTTCTTTCTCTTGGCCCTGTTGGCCAGTATCGGCTTTCCGGGAACAGTCGGATTCGTCGGTGCCGAATTGTTAATTGAAGGGGCGATCGACGCCTATTCGTACAGCGGCATGTTGGTGGTGGCTGCCATGGCCATGAACGGCATTGGCGCCTTGCGGGCCTATTTTCGATTGTTCACGGGAACACCGGCACCTGCCGCGATTTCGATGCAGCCGCGGTTGGCTGAGCGCCTGGCCATTTGGGGATTTTCCGCGGCCATCATTGTTGGAGGCGTTTATCCCCAGCCGGGAGTAACCACCAGGCACCGGGCAGTGGAAATGTTGATGCGAATGCGCGAGTCCAATCGCGAGGCGATCGAAAGTAAGAAAGCGGCTTGGCCGTATTACGACGAGGCAGATAACCATGGTTAAACACAATTCTGGACTGTTGACGTCTGAAGATCGAGCGTACGAAATCAAACCTGTGGGAAACCCTGACGGGTTTGTCCGTTATTTTCGCCGCGACGTGCTCTCGGGGTTTTTGGTGTTCTTAATCGCATTGCCATTGTGTTTGGGTATCTCGCTGGCCAGCGGATACCCGCCGCTAGCCGGGGTTTTCACGGCGATAGTCGGCTCGATCATGGCGACCCTTTTGAGCAATTCCGAAATGACGATCAAAGGCCCGGCAGCCGGTTTGATTGTGATCGCCGTGGGTTGCATCGAGTCGTTTGGAGGCGATGGCATGCTGGGGGGGTGGAGCGAAGCGGACCTGAATGCCTATCGCGCTGCATTGGCGGTGGGTGTGGTCGCCGCCGGCTTGCAGATACTGTTCGGTTTCTTTCGCGCTGGCATTTTGGGCGAATTTTTTCCGATTGCCGCCGTCCATGGGATGTTGGCGGCCATTGGGGTGATCATTATCTCGAAACAGATTCCTGTCGCTTTGGGTGTCTCGGCGAAGGGCGAGCCGCTGGAATTGTTGCGGGAAATCCCCACGTTTATCAGCGAAGCGAACCCAGCCATTGCGCTGATTGGCGCCGTGAGCATTGCGATCATGTTTCTTTGGCCGGCCGTCGGCAAGAAGGTCAAGTTTGCACGCCTCGTCCCATCGCCGGTAATCGTGCTGCTCGTGGCCGTTCCCTTGGGGATGATATTTGATTTGATGCATGCGCATTCCTACGTATTGCAGAACCATGAGTATCAATTGGGTGAGCAATTCTTGGTGCAGATGCCAGATCGAATGTTTGGTATGTTCCGAGAGGTCACGACACCGAATTTTGCTGCTTTGGGGCAGCCTGTTGCTTGGAAGTGGGTATTGATGTTCTTTATTATTGGAAGCCTGGAATCGATTCTCAGCGCCAAGGCGGTCGATTTACTCGATCCGTGGAAACGAAAGACGAATCTCGATCGCGATATGATTGCGGTTGGCAGCGGCAACTTCTGCTCCGCGCTGATCGGCGGATTGCCCATGATTTCCGAGATTGTCCGGAGCAAAGCCAACATTGACAATGGTGCGCGGACGCGCTTTGCCAACATGTGGCACGGGGTATTCTTGTTGGCCTGCGTGGCATTGATACCGACGGTATTGCACCGGATACCACTGGCGGCCTTGGCCGGCATGTTGGTGTATACGGGATTCCGCTTGGCCCATCCACAAGAGTTTGTGAATGTTTACCGGATCGGGCGCGAACAATTAGTGATTTTTGTCGTGACCTTGGTCGCGGTGTTGGCGACGGACTTATTGCTGGGCATCGCTATCGGGATCGCGATCAAATTTGCCTTTCACCTGGCGAATGGCGTTAGTTTGAAGTCGCTTTTTTGGCCGGATGTAGAAACCTCCGACGTGGACGGGCAAACGGTCCGCATCGTGGCGGGAAACTCAGCCGTGTTCAGCAATTGGATTCCTTTGCGGCGCAACATCGAACAATTGGGTTTGCTCAATGGGAAGAACATTGTTTTGGATTTATCGCGGACGCGGTTGGTTGATCATAGCGTGATGGACAAATTGCACGAGATGGAGTCCGAATTCAGGCAGCGCGGTTTGCAACTGCAATTGGTAGGCCTAGATGCGCATCTGCCTTTGGCGAATCATGCCCTATCCGCTCGGCGGCGCGGTCTGGCCAGTTTTCGCCGAGTGACGATTGTCATCGATCCAGAGTTAGCTGGGACGGTGACGGGTTCCCTGCTGGACTTGGGTGTTGCCGAGTATTCGGTTCTGAACGGTGCGAATTGCTGCGTCCACGTCGCGGAATCGCGGGATGCTGTTCACGAACCGCGGATGCGGATTGAAATCATCTGTTCGAGAGAGGACAGCGATGCGATCATTGAGTTCTTGGCCCAAGACGTCGTGCCGACGCGGCGGGCAACCGTCTGTGTCGAGTCGATCAGCGTCTTGGGTGGCTCGATGAAACGTAGATCCACGAGCAGGGAGCTGGAAGCGGTGCACTGAACGGACTCGCCTCTCAACGTAGTCCAAATGCCAATTGGCCAAATGGCGCAAACTTTGTGCCCACCAAGGATCTGTCGCGCTGATTTCCCCCGGGTGGCCGAATACCCTTCGACAGGGTATGCCAAAGCTGCTATGAATTTCTAATGCCGGTGGTTGGCAACCGGTGACTGCATACGCGTCGGTAGCGTACCTCGCACAGTATCATGGCTGATTAATAAGGAGCGTTCCATGGATTCCGTCATTGTTGATGTAGCTCGATATGTACATCACTTTACGTCGCGCAGCGAATTAGCGGAAAAAACGGCGCGGTGGTGTCTGGCGGATAGCGTAGGTTGCGGATTGTTGGCACTCAATTATCCGGCCTGTCGCAAGATGTTAGGACCGGTTGTTCCAGGCGCCCAGTTGGCGGACGGTTGCCGCGTGCCCGGGACCGATTTGGAACTTGATCCCATCAAAGCCGCATTTGATATCGGCACGATCGTCCGCTGGTTGGATTACAACGACACTTGGTTGGCGGCCGAGTGGGGACATCCCTCGGATAATCTCGGTGCGATTCTAGCGGTCGCCGATTATCAATCGGGAATCAAGGGTCAGGCTCTGAAGATGCGCGACGTTGTGCAGGCGATGATTAAGGCGCATGAGATTCAAGGTGTCTTGGCGTTGAACAACTCATTCAATCGAGTCGGGTTGGACCATGTCCTGCTGGTGCGCGTCGCCAGCACGGCGGTGGCTTCCTGGTTGTTGGGTAATACCGAAGAACAAACGTGCAATGCCTTGTCGCACGCTTGGATCGACGGCGGAGCCCTGCGAACCTATCGCCACGCGCCGAACACGGGTTCCCGCAAAAGCTGGGCGGCCGGTGACGCCACTAGCCGTGCGGTGCGCCTGGCATTGATTGCGCAAACAGGAGAGATGGGCTATCAGTCAGCTTTGACGGCGCCGAAATGGGGCTTCCAAGATGTGCTGTTTAAAGGACATCAGGTGACCATCTCCCGGCCCTTGGCAGATTATGTGATGGAGAATGTGCTCTTTAAGATTTCGTATCCCGCGGAGTTCCACGCGCAGACGGCGGTGGAAGCTGCCCTGAAACTGCACGGTCAGGTCGCGCCGCGATTGGATCAAGTCGAACGCGTGGAGATTCATACCCAAGAGCCAGGTGTACGGATTATCGACAAGCGCGGTCCACTTAAAAACCCGGCCGACCGAGATCATTGCTTACAGTACATGATCGCGATTGGATTGATTTTCGGTGAATTGACGGCGGACCATTATGAGGACTCGACAGCGTGTGATCCTCGGATTGATGCCCTGCGCGCCAAAATGATGGTCCGCGAAGATGAACGCTTCACGCAAGCGTACTACGACGCCGAACAGCGCGCAATTCCCAATCGCGTGCAGGTTTACTTCCGCGACGGATCGGCGACTCCAGCAGTCGAAGTCTATTTTCCGGTCGGTCATCGCCGCCGACGAGATGAAGGTTGGCCGTTGTTGCGCGCCAAATTCATCGACAGTGTGCGCGTACTGTGGGACGCGGATCAAGCGAATGAAATGGTGGATCTGATGACGGACAGCGCCGAATTCCTGGATCTGACGGTTCGCGAGTTCATGAACCTGTTGATGCGAAAACAGGAACTGTCGGGACTATTAGCTTAGTTCTTTTGGATCTGGGTAGCGTCCGAGGCGACATAGCCCAGGAGGGGCATTACTGGTCCGTAAGCGAAGCACCACGTTGCGTCGCCGCCCTGGGGCCGGTTGTGTTGCCGCGTGGCTCAACGTCGGCGCCGACCGGGCGCTCGCTTGATACGAATCAATTCGCCACAATCGAGCCACACGAGTTTGCAATTCGGACACGAGTCAATGACGACGGCACCGGGCCCGGCATACGCATGGGTATCCATGGTCGCGAAACAGGCTGGACATTCGCACCCGTATTGCAGTTGGTTGGCGTCCAAGGGACCGGATAGTGTGTCCGGACCACGGTACTGTTGTCGCAGCGTTTCCACCAAGTATCGGAATTCGTCGCCTTGCGCCAAAAAGCCCGCGCATTGTTGACAAGCAACGACTTTAGTCCCGAACAGGTCAGCGAATCGCGTCGCCACCCGGCATCGAGGACAGAGAACGCCGCTTTCGCGGTCGGTGAATGCCAATGGTTCGGAAGCGTGCGCAGCGGTTGTTTGATCCATGGAAAACTCCCTAGTGAAGCAGCGCCAGCAAATAGGCGACAATCAACTCTAGCGTACGCTGAAGAAGTCTGCGGTTGGTTGCCAGTGAACCTAGCGACCGGATAGCAGTCCAATTCCGATTCTTCGCAGGAAATGGCGCATGCGCGGCCAGGCGGCGGCATAAGCGTCACAATTCGTGTACCCGGTCCCTACTCAGAATCCAGTAACCGATCGCAACGCCGACACGTGCACCTGCAGCCTCAAGGCCCCTTTAGCTCTGGAATCAGCTCTAAGGCTGAGTTCCATAATCGTAAACACCGCGTCCCGTTTTGTTGCCAAGGCGGCCAGCTTTCACCAACTGGCGCAATTTAGGACAGGGGAAATACTTGTCGTGACCGAGTTCGTTGTACAACACCATCATGATGTCATGGCAAACATCCAACCCGATCAGATCGGCCAGGCGCAGCGGCCCCATCGGGTGGGCCATGCCGAGTTTCATGATCTCATCGATGTGTTTGGGTTCAGCGACTCCTTCCATCCACGCATAGAACGCTTCATTAATCATCGGCATCAACACGCGGTTGGAGACAAATCCCGCGCGGTCATTGGCTGGAATGGCCACTTTTCCCATCCGTTCGGCCAAAGCGATCGTGGCGGCAGTGGTATCCTGACTGGTCTCCAAGCCATTGATGATTTCCACTAACTTCATCACGGGTACGGGGTTGAAGAAATGCATGCCGATTACGCGCGGAGCGGCTTCGCCAACGGAGGTTGCCAGGTCCGTGATGGAAATCGAAGACGTGTTACTGGCTAAAATCACGTGGTCCGCAAACGCGGCATTCATTTGCTGAAAGATCGCGCGTTTGACATCCAGGTTTTCCGTCGCCGCTTCGATGGCAAAATCAGCCCCGGATGCGGACTCGAGCGAGGAATGGTAGCCGATCCGCGCTAACGCTTCGTCCGCTTGTTGTGGAGTCAGCCTTTGTTTATCAACGTGCCGCGCGATGGTCTTCGTATGGTATGCGCGCGCTTGCTCTAGTTGACTCGGCGAAATATCGATTTGCCAGGCCCGCAGGCCGGACAATGCCGCCGTTAATGCAATGCCCGAACCCATCGTACCCGCCCCAACAACGGCTATCGTATGGATTTTTTCCTCCGTCACCGCGATGCTCCGGTCCCCAATTCATTTCCTCGAATGCACGGGACGTTACGTGTCGAACAACGCCCGCCACGAATTCTAGCGGTGACCAATCAAGTTCCATAGCCCACGCCATGAGACAACCCGCGATATTGGCGAAGTCCACGCCAAACGAGTACAATGGGACCTCATGAGGAATCGAGCATGAAGCAGACTGTCCATGTCACTCGAGGTGCGCGTCGTCAACTACGAGTGAATTTCTGGCGAACCGCGCTGGGCTTCCTTCTGACCGTAATTTGTCAGGCGAGTATTATCCTAGTCGTCCGGGCTGATGATCCGCCCACGATGACGGAAGCCGAAGCAAACAATTTCTTCACGACACGGATCGAACCGATTCTGAAGAACAAATGTTGGGAATGCCACGGCGACGATCCGGCGAATTTAGGGGGTGGCTTGGCATTGACGTCGCGCGCCGATATCGCCCATGGCGGCGACTCGGGGCCGGCGGTGGATGAACGCCAGACCGACGCCAGTATTTTATTGCGGGCGATCAACTATGATCTCTACGAAATGCCTCCCGATGGCAAACTATCCAAGAAGGCCATCGCAGACTTGACTACTTGGGTGAAGCTGGGAATGCCCTGGCCCGCCGAAAACGAAAAGGTCATCCACGCGGCCGAGCGCGCCGGTCATGCAGCTGTCGATTGGGACGCAGCACGACGCTGGTGGTCGTTTCAGCCGGTTGCAGAGGTGTCGGTGCCGGAGGTCAACGAAACAACGTGGCCGATTAACGAAATCGATCGTTTTGTACTAGCTGGCCTGGAACAGCGTGGGCTTGCTCCAGCTCCTCCCGCCAGTCGCGAGACATTGATCCGCCGCGCCTATTACGATTTGATTGGATTGCCTCCCTTGCCGGAACAAGTGAGCCGGTTTGTCGATGACCCAGACCCACGGGCCTATGAACACTTGATCGACCAATTGCTGGACTCCCCACATTACGGTGAAAAATGGGGCCGGCATTGGTTGGATGTCGTGCGCTATGCTGAATCGAATAGCTTTGAGCGCGACGGAACCAAGCCGTTCGTATGGCGTTACCGAGACTACGTCATCCGTTCGTTCAACGAAGACAAGCCATACGATCAGTTCCTCATCGAACAATTAGCGGGCGACGAATTGCCGGAAGTGACTGCCGAAACGTTAATCGCCACTGGCTACTATCGATTGGGCCAATGGGACGATGAGCCCGCAGACGCGTTGCAAGCAAAATTCGACGAGCTGGACGATATTGTGGCGACAACCAGCCAGGCGATGATGGGTCTAACGGTGAACTGTGCCCGCTGTCACGATCATAAAATCGATCCCATCTCGCAACAGGATTATTACGCGTTGTTAGCGTATTTCTCCAATATTCGCCGGTTTGGGGTGCGCGATGAGGCATCCGTGCGGGATGCTTCGCTGGTCAGTTGGTCGCAGGAAGCAGGTACGTCCGTTTCGTGGCGTCAGCGCCGCCGCGAGTTGCGCGACATCGAGCAACGGATCGCCGAGATTGAAGAGCTGGTAAAGGCCGATTTTGCTCCAGTCGAGCACGAAGAGTTCCAATACGAATTTCATCGTGTGCCCCTGATTCAAAAGCGTTCCGGAACAGTGATTTCGGAGGAAATGGCGGATGAATATCGGCAATTAGTAGAAGATCGCCAACGACTGCGGAACACCCAGTTGACGGAACAAATGACCATCCTGTGCGTGAAAGAAGCCGGGCCCTTCGCCGAGCCGATGCATGTTCGCATCCGAGGAAATCCGCATGTCTTAGGAGCGGAAGTAACGCCGCGCTGGCCATCGATATTCGGTGGCAAGGAACTGCCCGTTGTGCAACCCGCTCATGGAGCGTCCACCGGGCGACGTCTAGCTTTGGCTCAATGGCTGACCCAACCCGATCATCCGCTGACCAGCCGCGTGATGGTGAACCGTATCTGGCAACACCATTTTGGACGCGGCCTAGTACGGAGCGCGAATGATTTTGGCTTGCACGGCGACGTACCGACACATCCAGAACTGCTCGATTGGCTCGCGACACGATTTGTGCAGGAAGGTTGGCGTTTAAAAGCAATGCACCGGCTGATGATGCTGTCGCAAACCTATCGTATGTCCAGTCAATGGCATGAGGAGTATGGGCGCGTCGATCCCAACAATAATGCGTTGTGGCGATTCCATTTGCGTCGCCTGTCCGCGGAAGAATTGCGGGATTCCATGCTGTTCGTCAACGGCACGTTGAATTTGTCCAAGCAGTTCGGCCCGAGCGTCTTCGTCAATTTGCCACAGGAGGTTCTCCAGGGTCAATCGCGACCGGGCGATGGTTGGGGCCAATCGACACCGGCGGATGCGGCGCGGCGCAGCATTTACATTCATGTCAAACGTTCCTTGCGAGTACCTCTGTTGGAAGTCTTCGATGGTGCCGATACCGACACGACCTGTCCCGTCCGGTTTGTTACGACGCTTCCCACGCAGGCCCTGAGTCTTTTGAATAGCGAGTTTAGCCAGGAACAGGCGCGACAGTTCGCCGATTTAGCTGCTCAGCGTGTTCCTGACGATCGCGGTCAACGCGTGGCTTGGATTCTGGCGCGAGTGACCCAGCGGCAGCCGACCGCAGCTGAGATCGAGCGTGGACAAACGTTACTCGCCGGATGGATCGAACACGACGGTTTGGCGGAACAGGATGCCTGGCAACAGTTTTGTTTGTTGGCATTGAACTTGAACGAGTTTATCTATCTGGATTGAGGTGCTGAGCATCATGCAGCGTCACAATTTCTGCGGTCGCACGCGCCGCGAGTTTCTTTGGCAAGCGGGGGCCGGATTCAGCGGTTTGGCATTGGCCGGCTTGTTGGAGGATAGTTTTTTTCAACGGCAAGACACAGCGGCGGATGGCGTGTCGCCTTGGCGTAATCCGTTGGCCGCCAAAGCGCCGCATTACACGCCGCGAGCTAAAGCGGTGATTTTTCTCTACATGTATGGCGGCCCCAGCCAGATCGACACCTTTGATTACAAGCCGTCCATGTACGGCATGGACAACAAGACCATTGATGTCAAGACGTTTGGACGCGCCGGGCACAAGAACCAAGGGCGGATCGTTGAGCCGCGCTGGCAATTCAAACAATACGGAGAATGCGGCAAGTGGGTCTCGGATCTGTTTCCCCACGTCGGCCAATGCGTCGATGACATCTGTTTCGTCCATAGCATGACTGCGGATTCGCCCATTCATGGCTCGGCGATGATGCAGATGAACTCGGGGCGGATTGTCAGCGGTAGTCCGAGTTTGGGTTCCTGGGTGAACTATGGACTGGGCTCGGTTAACGAAAACATGCCCGGTTATGTCGTCATGCTGCACTACACCGGTGGGCCGATCAATGGGCCGCGCAATTGGTCCAGCGGTTTCATGCCCGCTTCCTATCAAGGGGTTGTGGTCCGCAGCGCCGGTTCGCCGATCTTGGATTTGCAGCGTCCCGCGGAAACGCCCGACGGCGCGCAGCGGCGCTTGCTTGACGCGCTCCGCGATTACAATCAAGCACATGAGGCATTGCGCCCGGGGAACCCCGATTTGGCCGCGCGGATCGCCAGTTACGAATTGGCTTACAAGATGCAAAGCACGGCACCGGAGGTCCTCGATTTGCGTCAGGAAACCGAGGAGACCCAACGTCTTTACGGACTGGATGATCCACAATGCGCCTATTTCGGTCGCCAATGTCTTATGGCCCGGCGAATGGTCGAACGAGGAGTGCGGTTTGTGCAGATTTATTCCGGCGGAGCACACAACGACGACAATTGGGATGCCCATGGCGATTTGGTGCTGAACCATACCAAACATGCCGGTGAAACAGACAAACCAATTGCCGGATTATTGCGCGATTTGAAACAGCGAGGCATGTTGGAGGATACGCTCGTCGTCTGGGGCGGAGAGTTCGGAAGGCAACCCACGGCGGAATACGCCGAAGGGACCGGGCGCGACCACAACGCCTATGGGTTCACGATGTGGTTGGCGGGCGGCGGCGTCCGAGGTGGAACCAGTTATGGCAGTACCGACGAACTCGGTGCCCACGCCGTAGAAAACCGCCTTCATGTGCGGCGAATTCACGCCACGATTCTCCATTTAATGGGCCTGGACCCTAATCGATTGACGTTTTTCTTTGGCGGTCTAGATCAGAAATTGGTTGGTCCGGAAGGGGCGTTACCGGTCTTGGACCTCCTGGCTTGATCGTATTTTGTTGAACTTGGTGAGCGCGCCTGCTATAACGAACGCGTGTTGGCGGGTCGATTGCTCTTTGAGGGGTGCTGACCTTGTCGATGGTCCTTCGTTGCTGGGGAACAGAGGGAGATGAGATCGATGGCAATGAAAATGCTTTTCGGGTCAAAGTGGCAACAGGCGATAGCGATTATTGTGGTATGTTCGGCAGGCGTACTATGGGCGCCTGTCACCTGCGGCCAGACGGGCGCGGTTCCAACTCCTGCTCAAGACGTGCCGGCGCCAGTGCTGCGAGTCCGAATGGACGATCAGGCCGATCGGGCAGCTGCCGTCGAGGAGGGCACGCGCACGGCTCGACCCGCGCCCCTTTATAAGGCGCCGATGGCGATGATGGCCGTGCGTGAAAACGAGGACACGGCTGCGATTCTCCGTGAGTCTTTCCAATTGCCCGCGTTCGACGATATCCCGCTGGGTGACATCCTGAACAATATCAAGGAGATCTGCAACGTGCAGATGGAAATCGATCGATCCGCACGCCAAGACGAATCGCTGATGGAATCGACATTGTTCTCCACGAAGACTTGTCATTGGCCGCTGCGGCAATTCCTGCAACGGATGTTGGACGAGCACAACTGCACCTTTACGTTGGATCATGGAGTCATTCGCATTGTGTCCGAATCGGCTTCGTTCGAGCGCGAGCATTTGTTGACCAGAGCGTTGAGCTGTCAAGACATCTTGGCGTGGATCGCAGCCGCGCGAGACAGTGGCCATGATGTGGTATCGGGGACGGGCGCCTGCGACGAAGTCGATTCGGATCGGCACACTCCATCGTCAGTGTATGCCGCGCGTCAGTTATTGCGAATCGTGATGGCACATTTGGGTGGCGACGAGTTTGCTGATGGTACGGCGGCTATCGACATTATCGACGGGACGTTGTTGGTGACTCATCGCTATAATCAGTTGTGCCGTGTGGACGAAATCCTCGATCTGTTGCGGCGCGGCCGCGGCGAATAGCCACCGATGAGTGAGGTTTCATGGCGGTCTTGGGGTTCTTAGGCGCCGGCCGAATGGCGAGTGCCTTGATCGGCGGAATCGTTGCGCAAGACACCGTCGCCGTCCAACGGATTGTCGTCTATGACCCCGATGCCGACGCCGTGGAGCGCCTGCGGCAACTGGCGCCGGGGATTGACGTCGTTCCGACGGAAGTCGATGTCGCGCGGCAAGTCGAGATGGTGTTCTTGGCGGTCAAGCCGCAATATGCCATTCAGGCGTTGAACTCCGTTCGGCATCTGAATCGGAACATCGCGCTGGTTTCGCTCGCTGCTGGAGTTCGCATGTTCCGGCTGGCGGACGCCGCAGGTATAACCCGTATCGCGCGTGTCATGCCGAATACACCGGCATTGGTAGGAGCGGGAGCAGCAGCCGTCGCGTTCTCGGAGGCGGCGACGGCCGCGGACCGCGCGCTCGTCTTGCAATTGATGCGGTGCGTCGGCACTGTGGTCGAAGTTCCGGAGACGCTATTCGATGCGGTGACGGGGCTCTCGGGTTCTGGCCCGGCTTATGTTCTGACCTTTATTCAGGCGATGATTGACGGCGGCGTATTGTCGGGATTACCGCGGGCGATCGCTACGGAACTCGCCTTGCAAACCGTGGCGGGAACAGTTGCGCTGGCGCGCCAATCGACCGAGTCGCTCATGGAATTGCGCGATCAGGTAACGAGTCCTGGCGGCACGACCATGCACGGTCTGCGCGCCTTGGCCGAGGGCAATTTCGAGTCGGCCATTTGGAATGCGGTCCAAGCGGCGACGCGCCGTGCGGCGGAGTTATCCGACGCTTGAAGCGATTGCTCGTCACGGGAAGCTGCCGTGTGCACAATTCACTGGACGTGCGGTTCCGCGGCCCTGCCCGCTACCGAATGCTGCCTCCGCCGAACTGATTGTTACCCGTTGAGCGTGCGGGGACTTGGTCGCCGTAGAATTTTGACGTTCCTTCGGCAACTTTACGTGTTTCTTTGTCGGAACTTTCGAGTTGCACTCGGTAAAGGTGCGTGCCAGCGCGCTGCCCCTTGGCCAACACACTGACCGTGATATCGCCACCCGGAGGAAGCTCATTGATCGGGGCGAACAACACCTGCCCGGGGACGATCTCCGCGCGGTGTCCCGCGGCGCTGGATGGCTCGATCCCTTCATCGAATTGCATGACCAAGTTCAGATTGCGCGCGGCGCGGCTTCCGCGATTCTTGATGCGAATGGTGTATTCAACATCGGTGCCGGTGACGGAGGGACCTGTCGGTTCATCGACCGACAAGACGACGTCAGCGACGGTTTCCACATGCGTCGTGCAATGGGTCAGGTCGGCGATATCGCTTGAGCCGCGAACAGCGGCCTCTAGATTAACGGGGCCATCGGCGTTCATTTGACAAGCAATTCGGAAAGTGCGTTGCTCGCCGGCATCCAAGCTGCCGATCGCCCAACGGAGATGGCTTTCGCCGACTTCGGCGGTATCGATGCCGTTCAAGTAGCGGATACCGCGCGGAAGGGCAACGGCCGCCATCACCTCGCGGGCCATGGCATCGCCGGGATTCGAGACTGTGATCTCGAACTGCGCCACCGATCCGGCAAAGGCCATTTCGGGGCCACTTAATAGGATTTGAACCGCTGGGCGGCGGACGGTGATCCGCGCTGTGTCGCTGGTCTGGATGTTTCCGTCGGCGACGGCCCGCGTGGTCAAATCCAACAGTCCGGCTGTTTTGGCTAACAATTCAACTTTAAAGCGGCGTTCTTCACCTGGTTCCAGATTACCGAGTTCTTCCCTTTGGCCGCCGAGGGCTTCCGGCAACATCACGACGATCCGTTCGGCCGTGCCCGTCCCAGGATTGCGAATCGTGACTTGGTAGGTTTCGGTTTCTCCAAACAACACTTCGCGTGGACCGGCAATTTTCATTTCCAAGCGCGGTTCCGTGACGGCAATCATCGATTGTCGCATCGGAGGCTGGATCGCCCAAGTCAGTTGACAGGCGAACGACTCGGCTTTCGTGGCAACAATGTCTAGAGTCAAACCGACTTCGGATTGCGCCGACAAGCGATCGATCGACCATTGCACGCGACGCCCTCCCAGTTCATCAATCAATTCGCGCCGCCCGCCTTCCGCATTCAGATTGCTGATTTGAACCCAGGCTGGCAATACAATAGAGACGGCGACGTTATCGGCTGAAGCCGATCCCAGATTAGTCGCAACCACGCGCAATTGCGATTTCTTATGCAGCCCTAAACTTGTGGCTCCAAACGCTTCGACGCGAATGGCTGGGACTTCGACCTGTACCAACGACGTCGAATGGACAGGAGTCGTACGCGCTGTATAGGGTGTCGTGTCCATGTAACTCGTGGTTGAATGTTGCGGTGTCGGCTCGTCCTCACCTTGTGCGTGTGCAAGGAGTCGGGGCAAGTCCGGGTTAGAAGGTGATGGGTCGCCACCGAAAGCCCCACCCGCGAATTGTGGCGTGGCACCGGCCTGCGGTGCGGGTGGGAGATTCGATTGAGGCGCCAGTGCGCCAGTGTCTTGTTGCGGTCGCATCAGGGAAATCGCTTGCGCTGGAGGCAATAAAGGTTCCGCGGCAACAACCAGTTCGGGATCACTGGTTTGGTTCTCGTCCTGAGAAAACTGGACTCGCCGGACTCCTGGGTCGAACGCGCCGCCGGTCAATTGGCGCGGCGTTCCTCGTGTTTCCAAGGCGTTGCCGCGCGGAGCAGCGGTTCCAAGTTGATCGGAGAATTGTTCGTTGACGTGACGCCGATTGGGGATAATTCGAAACCCTTCGGCCGGAACGTGAACCGGCGGATGCGGCGCATTGGATTCGAGGGCTGCTGGTTGCGTTTGTGACGATGGTTTAGCGGGTGGCTGTTGAGCCAATGCGAGACCGCAAACAGTCATCGCGATCAAGGTGAACATCGATGGAACCCAGCGACCAACAAGCATTGCTAGCATGACTAGACCTCAAGTTCAGGGGTACAACGTCTTCCACACGTGGAATCGACTGTAACGATTGCGCGGGTTTAGAAAATTCGGCAAGATTTTCCGATTTAACAAATTATGCCGACTGACATTGGCGTTCTGCTGGAAGTTTGCTATTTCCAGATATTGGTGGAGTGTTGAGGCAGCCGTTTGCGGTGCGCGGTTAAGGCCATCAATCAATGGGCAAGGATGTAACAATGGATGCAATTCGCTGGGTGGTATTGTTTGCCGTGGTATTGGCCGTCGGTTGCGGATCGCCAGAAAGTGGACCACACGCTCAGCGCTTGGAAAGGGGCGCCCCGACTGATTCTCCCCCGCAGGAATTGCCGGCTACTAGCATTGGCAATGCGCTTCAATTGCCAGGTGCGATTAGTCCATTGACAGAGAGAATTGGCGCGTTAACTCAGGACGCCCGCACGGCGCAAGTCAACGGTCAATATGCTCAAGAGACTGCGCTTTGGAGCGAAGCTCACACCCTATTAGTGGGTCAATTCGGAGAACAATCTTGGCAAGCGCGCAATGCCGAGTTGGCGATGTTGACGGCTCGCCATCATGCCTCGTTGAATCAAGGGCAACTGACCAAACTGGCAGAGTTGTTTCAATGGCAAAATCGGATTGCTGAGTTATTGCATCAAAACAATCCGTACGCAGCCTTGACCATCGCCAGGGGCTCCCTGGAGCGCACCTTGGAGTTGTACGGAGAAAACTCATACTTGCACGGCAAACAACTGATCCAGATCGCGCGGCTGGAGCAACTCGCTGGACGTTTCGACGAATCGATCGAGACGTACCGCCAGGCATTCGCCACGATCAGTCCTTGGCTCGGGCGGGTGCATCCCGAACTGGAATCGATTCATGTTGCCTTTGGGGAAATCTGGCTGGCGCGAGGCGATTACCATCAGGCAGTCGAGAACTTGCGCGTCGCCTTGCGGATGGCCAGTGAGCTATACGGCAATAACTCATTACAGACCGCCACGCGGGCCAACGATTTGGCAGTCGCCCTGCAGCGGAGCGGCAATCTGCACGACGCGATCGCGTACTTGACCAAGGCCGAGGAAATTCGCCGCCAATGGTTGGGGCCGGAACATCCGCACGTCGCACATTGCCTGTTGAATTTGGGGACTTGCAACTTCGAGTTGCAGCATTACGAAGTGGCCCGCGAGCAACTGGAACAGTCACTGGCGATATTGACCATCACCGTGCAAGGCCCCAATCGATTGTTATTGGATTGCCTACACAAACTTTCCATCACGTATATGCTCCTGGACAAACCTAATCAGGCGGAACCGCATTTGCGCCAACTGGTCGAGTTATTGCGTCAAACAAGTTCCTCAGCGACGGACTTAGGACTAGCCGAGTACCGATGGGGCGTTTGTTTAGCAAAACAAGGCAAGTACGAGGATGCGGAACCACTCCTCAAATTGTCACTGGCCCGATTAGAAAATGCGGCCGGTTTTGATCATCCGCACACGGCGAAGCCGCGCGAGGCGTTGCGGCAACTGTACCTCGCTACGAATAGGCCCAGCGATGCGCAGTCGCTTGATGCGCGCGTGCAACCAGTCAGCTACGAGTCAGATGAACCGAAGTTTGTCCGCGACCCTAACGTCCCACGGTGACAACAATCAACCTTGGTCCCCGCCGCTGGACTTTCGGCGAGCCTTCGGCTTGGGCTTGGCGGAACTATCAGTCGCTGGCGAAGTTGCATCTGCGGTCGTCGACGAGGCGCTCTCTTGCTTGGTCGATGAGCCGGCTTTGTCGGGTGCGCTGTTGTCGGTCGTTGGTTTGTCGGAGGCGGCGGCCTTTTGGTACGAATCGCTTCGATAGTCGGTCTGATAAAATCCGGAACCCTTGAAGACAATGGCGGCACCGGTTCCAAACAAACGCCGGAGCTTGCGCTTGTTGCATTGCGGACACTTCACCAATGGATCGTCCGTGATTTTTTGAAACTCTTCGAACGCGTGTTCACACGCATCGCACTGATATTCGTACGTCGGCATAATTTCCTGAGTGTGGTTGAAGTTCGCTGCGGTCGGCCCACCCTTCGGGCGGTTTCGACTCGCGTAAAGTACCGGAATTCTAGCCTAATTTCGGCATTTTTTGTATGGCAGGTCCGAGAACTTGTCCCTTCCTCAGGGGTGATCCACGCAGGAAATCGCCAGCTTGCATGGAGCGTCTGCCGGCCAACTGCAACCATTGAATTGCCAATAGACCGTTTCCCGTCTGTATCCAAAGATCGTTCCATTCAGCCCGCACAATTTCACCGGGAGCAGCATTGGCGGACGCTTGCGCCGCCTTGCATTCCGGAACAACCTCCGTTTGGAGCAAAATGAAACGTATTGGTTCGCACCCCTCTTTGTTCAAAAACGTGTAGCTCCCCGGCCAAGGCTGGAAGGCGCGCACTTGATTGACCAACTGACTTGCCGCGCGCTCCCATCGAATCAGTCCATCGTCTTTGCGCAATCGCCGCGCAGAACAGGCAAGTCGCGCATCTTGCGGTATACCCAGTGGCGACTGACCATTCTCCGCCAGGACTGCATCGATGGCGCGGAGCACGACGCGCGGGCCCAAGCGTGCCAACCGCAGTTCCAATTCTCCGGCGGTCTCGCGCGGATCGATGGGTAACTCTTCGGCGACAAGGATCGGCCCGCTATCGAGTCGCTGGGTCATGTGAATGACCGAGACCCCAGTGACCGTTTCGCCATGATAAATCGCCCAAGCAATCGGCGCCGCCCCTCGATAGCGGGGGAGCAATGAACCATGCAGGTTGATGCCGCCCCAGCGGGCCGCGGCCAGGGAGGCGGCGCTGAGTATTTGGCCGTAGTCGCAAACGACTAACAGGTCTGCGTGCATGTCACGCAACGCGCTGACCGATTCTGTGGCATTCACATCTGGAAAATCGAAAATGGGAATCGCTAACTTCTCGGCACAGTTGCGCATCGGATTGGCGGGTGATTTGCGCCGCTGACCAGACTCTTCAATTGGCCGCGTCACGAGTGCCAGAATCTCGTGGCGAGACTCGAATAAACCCTGCAGCATCGGTACAGCGAATGGCCCAGTTCCCATGACGACCAAGCGCGCGATGTGTTGCGAAACATCCATGATCGTATCACCGCACACAGTACTCGGCTTCATCCGATTCCAGCGCGCGGGTGACGAGTTCATCGCTCGGGATGTCACCCCGCAACCGACTGGCCAGGAATTGACTCTCGAAGCGAGTCAAATCGTCCGCAATACCTTTGACATCCAGCGGATCCATACGGTCGATGAACAAGATTCCCTGAATGTGATCGAATTCGTGCTGGATGACACGTGCCAAAGTTCCATCGAGTGTGCGTTCGATAGGATTGCCGTGCAAGTCATAAGCGGAAATATGGATGCGCTCGGGGCGGGCTACATTGCCGAAGACGCCGGGCAGGCTTAGACATCCCTCTTCCGCTGTGACGTGACCGCGCGGCGCTGACAAGACAGGATTGATGAACACCAACTCGTCGCCCGTGCTGCGGTCGCCCGTCGCGTTTACGACAAAAAGTTGAAAGGGCAGATTGACTTGGTTGGCTGCCAATCCAATCCCTTTAGCCGCGTACATCAGTTCAAACATTTCCGCGACAATGAGTTTCAGTTTGGCGTCCACACGGCGAAGGGCCTTGGATTTATGGCGTAACGTGGGGTGGGGGAATTGAATAATCGTCAACAAAGGGCAACTCCTGGCGTCAATTGCTGTCATACATAATCAAAGCTTATCACAACGGCGTTGGAATCACATTTCCAAAGAACAAAGCGAGCTTTCTTTCCATCGATTTTTGCATGAGTTGCCAGAGCGGCAATCCCACTTGACATGCGGCGAGATCGCACTCTCGCGACAAAACTACGGGTTTCTTGAGTTTACTTTCGTGAGTGCAGATTGTTACGTGGTTTTCAACGGGGAAGGAGGAGATTTTCGAAAGAAATTTTTCTGCGCAAATTTGTTGGCTTGGTAGGTTGACAATCGTGAAGGCATCTTCAAAATTTGCACCATCGCGGATTTGTTCGCAAGGTAGTGGCTCCTCAAAGCCACTGTGTATTGGGTGACGGCGACTGACGGAATCGACTGTCGACAGCGGTGATGAACGTCTGGGGATAGGATTCCTCACCCCGTTTTTTTGAAATGACGAAATCGTTATCGAGTCTGTTGGCAACGGCGACGACAGGGAATGCATTGAGTCGATGGTTGGATCCGTTTTTGCGACTCGGCCGAGTTAGAACCACGAGGGGGAATGCCAACAGACTTCAGTTGTTCGGTTGGTGGCGGTAGTTATTGCGCCGGACCGAATAGTATCGCGGCGATTGGCAGGAAGCTGGTCGCCGTTTCTGTTTGTGTACACAGTGCATACGCTGCGTGACCGGCATTGGCCCTGCATGATTGTTTAGTCGCGTTCGGCTCAAACCAGGGAGATAGCCCTGATGTCTTTGCGCGTGTGAATGCTGCGTTATCGGCGTTGTCTGCGAAGCCTGTCCTCAGCTCGGCGCTGCATCGGACGAGACCCATTGGCGGGCCGCCGGGACAACCAGACTACACCAACGCAGTAGTTCGATTCGAAACCAACCTGCGGCTGGAAGAGTTGTTCGACGCGTTGAATTCTATCGAGCAGGGATTGGGGCGCCGGCGTCAGGAGCGTTGGGGTCCACGACGCGTGGATTTGGATTTGTTGTTTTACGACCACGCGGTGCTGTCCACTGGCCGGTTCATCGTTCCTCACCCACGCATGTCCCATCGGAGGTTCGTGCTGGAACCAGCGGCTGAAGTGGCCGCAGAATGGAGCCATCCTGTTGTCGGTCTTTCCATAGGTGAATTGTTGACGGCGATCAACTCACGTGAGCCTCTGGTTATCGTCTTATCAGCGCGCTCGCCGGCACTGGTTAAAGAGCGATTCATGTTGGCCGCCGCTGCGTTGGTGGAATGCCCCGCGCGGTTAGGGCAGCACATCGAAGGGCTGACGATCACATGGGAGAACAGTTTAAGAGCTTTGGACGCGGTACTACCGCGCGGCAAGCTGCTTTGTTTCGATGGCACGTGGAGAGGTTGGGTGGCCAGTCCGTCGGAATTGCAGCGCGCGTATCGAGGGCCCATCGTCGAAATCGAAAGTGCCTTGCCGCCGGAGTCGGCCAGGTACGAGTTGGCGGCTGCGATTGACGCCATGGATTAATTACGAAACAATCTGGACATGAAGATAGTTTTGGCCAGCAGTGAAGTCGCTCCTTTTTCCAAGACGGGAGGCCTGGCGGATGTTTCCGGCGCGCTCCCGGTGGCGCTGGAGAAATTGGGCCATCAGGTCGTGGTCTTCACGCCCGGATATCGTTGCATCGTCGATCAAGGGCATAGCATTCGCGACGCCAATGTGGAGTTTACGATCCCCGTCGGCAACAAACGCGTTCATGGCCGCCTGCTGATGGGACGCTTACCGGGGTCGCACGTACCCGTCTATTTTGTCGATCAACCAGAGTATTTCGATCGCCCAGGTTTGTACGGCGATGATGGCCGCGACTACGAGGATAATTGTGCGCGATTCGTGTTCTTTTGTCGCGCGCTACTGGAAGCCATCCCAGCTTTGGGTTTACAACCCGATGTGATTCATGCCAACGATTGGCAAACCGGCCTGCTCGGTGCGTATCTGAAAACGGAATACGCCCACCAAGATCCGTTTCGGGAGACGGCCCTCGTGTTCACGATCCATAATTTGGCCTATCAAGGATTGTTTTGGCATTGGGATATGCTGCTGACCGGTCTGGATTGGGAACTGTTCAACTGGCGGCAAATGGAATTCTTCGGTCAGCTTAACTTGCTGAAAACTGGAATTGTCTTTGCGGATGCGTTGACAACGGTCAGCCCGACGTACGCCTTGGAGATCCAAGGCGAAGAGCAGGGACATGGCCTGGAACAGGTCTTGCAGCACCGCCGCGACGTCCTGATTGGAATCTTGAACGGAATCGATACGAACGTTTGGAACCCAGAACACGATTCGTTGATCGCCGCGCGGTATGGGCGCTCGAATTGGAAACAAGGGAAGTCATTGTGCAAACGCGACTTGCAACAACAGGTCGGATTACCAATAGAACCTCACGTTCCATTGATCGGGTCCGTT
>JACTND010000207.1 GCA_014584305.1 Planctomycetota bacterium
CCGGATCAAAGCCGGGACCTTCGTCTTCAATGCAAACTCTGATCTGCGACTCATCAAACTCCGCTTCCACATGCACGCGGCGATGGCAAAACGGGGGCTGGCTCCGCCGATCACAGACGACCTGGTGGTAGGTCGGTGAATCGCCCGCGCGCAAGTCGGAAGAGACTTGCAAGTTCCCGTGGTGCATGGCGTTGACTAATGCTTCTCCCAACGCCATCCCAATGCGGACGCGATCGTTCTCGGACCAAGCGGGCATCCGGCTTTGCAAATGCTCCAAGAGGGGCCCGATCAGCGAACAATCGTTCTCCAATACGAATCCATGTTGGTAGGGGACTTGGAGTCGCGACGCCAACGGGCGAACACGAGCATGCGCGCAGACCTTCAGTACGTACTCCACGGTGCGGGGCAAATCCTGCGCTAACGCCGACTTAGGAGTATAATTCGCGGCCCCCACGCGGAGCGCTTCGATGGCAATCTGCTCACTCCCTTTGCCGGTGATCAGCACTGTCGGCAGATTGGGCCAAAGGCGTTTGATTTCACAGACCAATGCCAAGCCGTCCACCTCGGGCATCTGCAGATCGGTGACGATCAAATCCGGAAGTCGCTCGCGGCACTGGCGCAATGCGTCGGCTCCATTTTCTGCGCATTGAATCTGCCAGCGCGGATTACGCTTGAGCAATCCGGAAACCAGCGCGCGGTCCGTGGCCGAGTCATCGACGACCAAAATTCGCGAGCGGTGTTCGTTCATGGGGTTTGTTCGCAAATCTCCGTCGTCCGGCCTCAGCGACGACCGTTCGATGCACACGTATTATTGGCGCAGCGGGCCAATGGGGCAAATGGCGATTGGGTTAACGCGGCGCATTCGAGAATTCAGCAAAGTACGTTGCTCGATCCCCAGCCGGTCGCCGAGCGTAAACGCGAACCGACTTCAATGGATTATATCGCGTTTCGAATCGCGCCCCGGTTCGACTAACAAAACGGTCCAACAGGTATTCACGCTGCTGCCCCGCGTACAACGGATCAATGTCATAAATCTGATAATAGGTATTAATCACGATGTTGATGTGCGTCCACGTATCGTCACTGTCATTCAGAACCAGAATAGAACTGCCCGGGACGGCTTCGCGCTGGCGATAGGGGAGTCGATAAATGTCAGCCGAGGGCAACCCCATCGGCGTGACGCGACACTCCAATTTACCCTCATAGACCGGCGGCAAGTACAGCCAAAGTCCGACAATCGTAACCACCGGAACCAAACACATTAACGCCAGCAAATGCGACAGCCCGCGCGTCGTCAACCGAGGAGACATGCGCCGCAAACTCGATTCGCGACGTTCCAGAACTGTCGAAATGATTTCTGTCTGAGCCACTTCGATTATGCACCAAAACAAACCTGCTGCCATTCGCGCCGCAGAGCCCATTGACGCGGCGGCACGCGGTCGGAGAGCATCTGCTCAACCGCAACCAAAACATCTATTATGATACCGAGCGAACTGCACTGAGCGTAGGTAGTATTAGCAATAAATGGCCTTTTCCGCAGACGACAAACTAACGATCACGCCGCAGCGTCGGTTTTTGACGAATGCTATGTGGCTCATCAAGCTGCGATGGTTGGCGGTATTTGGACAGTTGACGGCGATCGGCGTCGTGCTGCTCGTGCTGGGCGTTGAGATTCCTCGCTATACCGTCATGTTTGTGCCGATTATCGTCACCGCTGCCAGCAACCTGCTGGTGGCCTATTGGCTGAACCGGTGGCGCAAAGGCCTCAAGGAGGTCCACGGCACAACCACGATCTTGGGAATGGTGATGGTCATGGACTTGTTGTCCTTGACCACGTTGCTATTCGCATCGGGCGGGCCCAACAACCCGTTCTCGTTGTTCTTTTTGGTGAACCTGGCCTTGTCGGCCATGATCTTGACACGCCGTTGGGCTTGGGGTTTGAATGCGCTGTCGATTGCCTGCTTTGCGCTGCTGATATACCACCACGAAGAAGTCGCGCCGTTGCATATGGGGGAGTGGATGCTGCCGGTGCATCAAACGGGCAGCATGTCCCTGTTGCAATGGGGATACTTGATCGCGTTTGTCATGAGCACGAGCGTGATTGTCCATTTCATTACGCGGTTGGCCGATGAGATCCAGCGCCAGGAGGCGGATTTGCGTGCCGCTCAACAACAACAATCGCGCAGCGAAAAACTGGAGGCATTGGGAACGCTCGCCGCTGGCACGGCCCACGAGCTGGCGACACCCTTGGCCACGATCGCCGTGGTGGCCCGCGAGGTCGAACAGTTCTTCGAGCGCAATCCTCCGGAGATGCCGGGGGTCGATGACGCGATGGATGACATTCGCTTGATTCGCATCCAATTGGAACGATGCCGGAACATCTTGGATCGCATGGCTGGCCGCGCCGGGCAGGCCATTGGAGAAACACTACAAGAGATTTCGATTCAAGAATTCTGGGACGAAGTCTTGGGTGAGTTACCGGATCGTGATCGTGTGCGGTTGACAATCCCGGATCACGTTCGCGACGACGTGCTATCGGTCCCGATTGTCGTCTTGGCGCAAGCCGTGCGCGGCCTGGTACAAAATGCTTTGGACGCCGACACTCGGCGACAAGGAGTCGAAGTCGCCGTCCAGCCCTTCGCCAATCATTGGCATTGGCGGATCATCGACAGCGGCGAAGGGATGCCAGCGGAAATCGTGAGGCGCGTGAGCGAACCGTTTTTTACGACGAAGGCTCCAGGGAAAGGGATGGGGCTGGGTGTCTTTTTGGCTAAAAACGTGATAGAACGATTGGAGGGGACAATTGACTTTCAATCGCGTCCCGGCGAAGGGACGACCGTCACCGTGCGGCTTCCCCGAACGACGACAACCCGTTGACGGCATGTGTCGCGACGCGGTCAGTCCAGCGACTATCACGGCAGGTTAGCGGCAACAGAGCGCTTATGTCAGATAAACCACAACGTACTATCTTGGTCTGCGACGACGATGAAGTCCTGCGGTCGAGGATGGAAAAGGCCTTCAGCAAACGGGGGCTTCACCCGCTGACCGCTGACTGTTACGACCGCGCCATTGAGGTTGTTCGCGCGCAGCGTCCCGATTTTGCCGTCATCGATCTGAAAATGCCGGGTCCGAACGGGATGACTTTGTTGCGCGACCTGTTGGCAGTGTCGCCCCACACGCGCGTCGTAATTCTGACCGGTTATGGAAGTATCGCCAATGCGGTCGAAGCCGTGAAAATGGGGGCAGTGAATTATGTAACCAAACCGGCGGATGCGGATCAGATATTGTCCGCGTTGAATGCGGATGCAATCGGTGCACTTAATGCCGAGTTGAACGATTTGTCTCCCCCGTCGTTGGCCGAAGCGCAGTGGGAGCATATTCAACGAGTCTTGGCGGATTGCAAAGGAAACATTTCCGAAGCCGCGCGCCGACTGGATATTCCGCGGCGAACATTGCAGCGCAAACTGAAAAAGATGGCCCCTTAATTGGGGCGTTTGTTGCCAGTTCTCGCCGATCGTCGGTGCCCTATCCAGGGAAATCGTACTCAATGAAATGGTACTCGTACTCGTTCTCGTCGTAATGAAGGATGATACGAGCGCGAGTAGAGTTAGCAGTCGCTTAGGTGGTGAACACATGCCAGGCTTGCATTGCCAGGTATCCTCGTACCGGCGATCCATGTGAAGTGTCCGTTTGTCGGCGAATTGCATGGCTGCGGGGGCGTTAGGCGTTGTTCGTCTCCCTTAACTGGAGTCGTGTGGCTCTGTTCAATGGCTCTAACCGGCGGCAGGACTGTGCGGATTTGAGCCGCCAGCCACCCGCGCGGATGGCATTGCGCAATCCCCGCTTTCTTGGTAAACTGTTCCTGCCAACTTTTCGAACACGAAGGCATATGACGCTCGATACCGAACCAGAAGTTATTCCCGCATTGGAATCGCCGGACGACGCGATCGCCCGCGACCAATTGGCCGAAGAACACGCTTTCGATGACGCATTCGCTGGTGGTCGGCTCCCGAAACCCGTGGGAGTGGATCGCCAGAGTCGCGTCTTGTGGGAATATGTCGGTCCGGTCATCGCGTTTCACCTATTGATTCCCCTGGCCTTCATCCCGTATTTCTTTTCGTGGTGGGGACTTCTGTTTTTGCCGATTGGCAACTATCTGTTCACGTCGATCGGGATCGGGGCCGGATACCACCGCCTGCTGACGCATCGCGGATTCAAATGTCCCAAGTGGCTGGAGTATATTTTCGCCACATTGGGTGTTTGCAGTTTTCAAGACTCGCCGGCGCGCTGGGTATTGGTCCATCGAGTGCATCACCAGCATTCCGATCATCGCCCCGACCCGCATACGCCGCGCGTCAGCGCCTTCTGGGCGCACATGGGATGGCTGTTTATCGACAACCGCGAATTGAGTAGTGCGGCGGCGTACGATCGTTACGTGCGGGATGTGATCCGGGATCCTTATTACCTTTGGTTGCAACGCGGTTTGAACTGGGTTTGGGTGTATGTGGCTCACGCGATCGCGGTGTTGATGCTCGGATACCTTTGGGGCTGGTTGTGGACGGGGACTGTGTCCGGGATGTTTCAGATCGGGCTGCAATTCCTGATGTGGGGCGTGATCATGCGTACGATTTACACCTGGCATGTGACCTGGGGAATCAACTCTTTCGCCCATATGTGGGGTTATCGAAATTATGAAACGCGCGAGGACAGCCGCAACAACTGGCTGTTCGCGTTGCTGACCAACGGGGAGGGCTGGCACAACAATCATCACGCGGACCCGCGCACGGCGCAACACGGTCACCGCTGGTGGGAAGTTGACGTTACTTATTGGTCTTTGGTGGCACTGGAAAAAACGGGGCTGATTTGGGATTTGGTTCGCCCCAACCAATCGGCGTTGAGCCGAAAAACGATTCGTTCAGGAGTCGATACGTGAGAGCGTTTTTATTGCTTGCTTGTTGTTTCGTGTGTGGCGTCGGTTGTACGACAATGTTCGGCGGTTGGAATCGGTCGCCCGCGCGGGCGACTCAAGACGATGGTCGCGCTTTGCCTGGCCCGCGCGAAGCCCAAGAAAAGGCTCCGGACGAATTCAAAGTTAAATTTGTGACGACGAAAGGCGATTTTATCGTTCATGTGAAGCGTAGCTCATCGCCCAATGGCGCCGACCGATTCTACAACCTGGTGAAGATCGGTTATTTTCGCGACATCGCGATCTTCCGAGCCATCGAAGGATTCATGTTTCAATTCGGCATTCATGGCGATCCGGCAGTGAATAGTGTCTGGTCGGAAGCCAAAATCAACGACGATCCGCCCGGCGATTTGTCCAATGTTCCTGGAACGATTACTTTCGCCAAAACCAGTCGACCGAATAGTCGTTCGGTCCAGTTTTTTATTAACCTGGGCGACAACAATGGTCTCGACCGGCAGGGGTTTACACCGTTCGGTCGCGTGGTCGAAGGGATGGATATAGTGAATAGCATCAACACGGAGTACGGCGAAAATGCCGGAGACGTGCAAGGTCGATTCCAAGCCCAAGGAAATGCGTTCATTCAGGAACGCTATCCGCGACTGGACTACATCAAGTCCGTGGAGTTTGTCCCCGAGAATTAAGACGGTTTATGGCCAAGGACGGCACGCCACGTGTTCTGATCGTTCGCTTGAGCCACATCGGCGATGCGGTACTGACCGTGCCATTAGCGTATCACCTGCGCGCCTGTTGGCCACAGGCGTACATCGCCTGGGCCGCGGAACGGGCGGCGGCAGGTGTTCTCAAGCAGCATCCGGCTGTGGATGAGGTCATTGAAGTCCCGCGCCAGTGGATGCGTCGCATGGGACAATGGATCGCATGGCGACGGTTGCTACGCGCTCGCACATTCGACATCGCGCTTGACCCACAAAGCCTGCTAAAGAGTGCGGCGTTGGCTTGGCTCAGCGGCGCCCCGATCCGGGTCGGTTTTTCCGGAAAGCATGGACGAGAGGGTTCCCCGTGGCTAAACAACCGCCACGTAAAGCCACAGACCTCGCATTTGGTCGATCGCACGCTGGAGTTGTTGTTACCCTTGGGATTGACACCTCCGACGTCGCCGCGACTTGATTTGCCCGTCTCGGATGCCGCGCGGCGAGTCATTGCACCATTCCTACAATCCCTGGGTGGCAATCCCTATGTGGTCATCAATCCTGGAGCCGGCTGGGCTTCGCGCCGTTGGCCGACCGATCGATTTCGACTGGTGTCTCAATGGTTTCAACGGGAAATGTCCTGGCGGTCCGTTGTCGTGTGGGCAGGTGAAGCCGAACGCGCTCTTGCGGAAACCATTGTCGCCGCCTC
>JACTND010000150.1 GCA_014584305.1 Planctomycetota bacterium
CGCGGGACGCCCATTCGCGAATTAAATCTGCAATCGGTATCTGGTGATACACATGAAAGCCCAAGCTGACCTGCTCGTCGCGCACCTGCACGCAGCGGCGCAAGTCGATTTTCTTGCGCGAGATACCGAAATTGGTGTCGGACAGGATCACGCCCAACAGAATCAACGCGTCTGAATGTTCGACGAGATCGGTGATATCCGGATCGCCGGCCACTCCGAGATACGTGCCGCGCAACGGCGCGTGCGCATCGGTCAAGAGTCCGCGTCCCATGAAACTGGTGACCACGGGAATCCCCAGCCGCCGCGCCAACTCGGCAACCTGCAATTCCAGATTGAAGCGCCGAATTTCGACGCCCACCATCAACACCGGTTGCCGCGCCGAGCGAACCAGTTCCATAATCTCATCTACACATGCTGCCACCGCCTCCGAGTCCACCGGATGTGTCGCCGTTTTCGAAGCGGATGGGGCTAGCGCACGAGGGGGGCACGCCTGCAGGACTCGATCGCGAGGCACCTCGATATACACCGGCCGAGACTGGCGCCGGCCTTCGCTCAGCACGCGGCACAGCTCGTCCTGGGCCGACCGCACATCAACCAACCGCGTTTGCGCACAAGTCACTTCTCGAAAGACCTCGTACTGCGAGTCCAAGCGTTTGGCTTGATGGTGCAGCAACAGTTCCGTGTGGTCTTCCGAAACTCCCGGTCCGCCGGAGACGACGACGACGGGAGATTTTTCCGCATACGCGGCCGCAATCGGATTGACCATATTCAAAGCGCCGGCCCCATAGGTGACCACGGCCGCGGCTGGACCGCTGCGCCAACGCGCGGCACCGTCGGCGGCGAATCCGACAGCCGGTTCGTGGCTAAGTGTGTAGAACGGAATCAAACCGCTCTCCTCGATCACCTTGAACAAGGGGAGCACGAAATCGCCAGGAATGCCGAACAGCTCGCGCACGCCCGCTTCGCGCAGCGCCAGCAATAGCGTTTCGCCCAGATTAGCAGGCGCAGTCATCGGCATCGACTATGCCTTGACCGTCGAGCGACTTGACTTGGAGAGGATGGTCGCCATCTCCCGCTCATCGAATAAGCGCGTGGTGGTCAAGCGCACGTTCCCTTGCGCTGCAATCGACAGCATGGCCGCCGATGCCGATTCGTCATCGGCTGCGCGGAACAACAAGAAACCATCCGCCGGGCCCATCGCCCAATAGATGCCCATGACCTCGACACCTTGTTTCTTCAGATCGGCGCGTACCTTGGCCGCCCGCTTCGTCGTATCTCGATACTTCGCCAAGCCTCGTGCGGTAAACTGAACCGTAGCCAAATACGTACTCATAGATTCACACCCTTAAACAAAACTATTTTCCCCACGATCTATCGCAAAAGTCAGCTTCCCATGGACGCGGGCGGGCGTGGCCGACGGTGCATCGCCTGCCGCCCAGCGCGCCTCATACGAATGGAAACACGCGCCCTCGGCAAATGAAAATACTACCGCGATACCCATCGTCAATAGACCTCTGTTACTCGCAGTGACTCCGCCACCCGCGGATCGCCTGTCGGAATCAAACTGATCCGCGTGGCGATAAACGAGGCGCCCAGCAACCAACAACAAACGACGGCCAACCAAAGCCCCAGCTCAATGGGTCCCAATGTCAAGTCCGGACCCGACTCGGGCATGATCAGCCAGTACAAATCCAAATAGTGCATCACCAACAGCCAAATCGTCCAAAACGTCATCGCGCCGCGGTGCGCCTTGATGTGCCGCGACATGATCCCGAGAAACGGAATGAGGAAATGACCAAACAACAACACGATCAGCAACCATCCCCAACTGTTGCCATATCCTGCCGCTTGCGAGGCTCCGCGATTGACGAACCAGCGTGTGGTTTCCGGTATATGTGCGTACCAGATCAGCATGTATTGACTGAAAGCGATATAACCCCAAAAAAAGACAAAGGCAAACAACCACCGCCCCAGGTCGCGTCGGTGTTCTTCGGACAACACGTGCGGAAGGACTCCCCACCGCTCCCCGAGGAGCACCGACAACAGCAGCACCGCTAAACTCCCCACTGCGCAGCCTGCGAATACATAGACACCGAACATCGTGCTATACCAATGCGGGTCCAATGACATCAACCAGTCAAAGGCTGCAAACGTCAGCGTGAAACCGAACAGGATGATCCCTGGCCCGGCGGCACGTTCCATCCGCAGCGTGTGCACAACGCTCCCGTCGGTGGCGCGATCTTGCCCCCGCGAATTCGCAAACATCCACACCGCCAGCAGGATCCACACACCAAAGTACACCGCCATTCGCACCGCAAAGCCCGTTCGATTCAACCACCCTTGTTTCGACTTCGTCAACTCGTCGAGATGTTGATGACTGTAGAGGTGCAGCTGAGAGGGACCATGTTGCACCGTTTGGTGATCGGCCGTGGAGTCTAGCGCCGGCGACAGTTCCCCATGCACCGCTACCACTTCTCCAGCCGTATCCGCTTGCGCCCAAGGGTACAGCTCGCCACCCTGAACCCACCAGACAATGGGGAGGGCCAAGACACCTACCGTGACAATGTTCAGCGCAAAAATCTCGGCCGGGCGCCGAATCAACACCGACCATCCGGCCCGCGTGACGTGTTGCAGCAACACAAAACAGATCGATCCCAACGACAACGTCAGAACGAACGCAAATGCTGTCAGATATCCCAATTGGAAACGGCGCCATCCGCCGTCAGTCAGCGCGCTGGCGATCCAGGCGCTGATCAGACCAACCGCCCCGGCGATCAGAAACATCAAAACGGATCGGCGCGAGACATTCAACCACACGGGCGAAATCTGTGTCGGCGATCGCGCATGGGAGTGTTCCGTCATGGCTGTTGCTCCTCGGCTGAAGGTGCAATCGCGCTGTGCAACTCTCGAACCCACGCCACAATGGCCCAGCGATCCTGGGGATCGATCTGCGCTGCATACCCCGGCATATTGCGCACGCCGTCGCGTATGGCCTGGTACAACTGACCGTCCAAACGCTGGCGAATCTCAGGAGTTATCAGGTTCGTGGGTGGCACCCATTTGGCTTCTTGCAATTCCGTGGCGCGGCGATGAATTGGACCATCGCCCTGTCCGCTGGCCCCGTGGCAAGGGGCACAAAAGATTCCATACCGCTCGCGGCCGCGATTCAACAGTTCCGGCCCAACCGTCAGTTGCGGCGGCAACGTGTCGAAGAAACGGATCTGTTCCACACCTGTGCTCGGATCAACTTCCTGGGTGTAGCCTTGGTGCCAGTGATCGTCGGACGACAATTGCCCGCGCGCGATGGTATCCGCCACGGGTAGTCGCATGGCGCGCCCGTCCTGAAACCAGGCGTGTCCCGCTTGTGGGCCGCGTCGCGGTTGCTTGTCCATGTCCAACACCAGTTGCACCCGCGTTTGCCGGGATTGCGTCCGCCGCGCGTGCCCAATCATGATCAACGGAATCCACGTGCCAATGACAATCACTAACAACAGGGCCACCATCCACCAGGGCGGGCGCGGCAAGCGCAATTCGCGCCGCAAACGGCCGGGAGTGGGGAGCGGAAAGTGTTCGGTTTGATACGTGCTCATGAGTCTTCGACTACCAATTCCAACGCCGTCGGTCCCAAGGTCTTCAAAAACTCCGCCGTGCCGACTCGGTCAAACTGAGGATCTTCGGCATCAATCACAACTAAGAAACGGTCCGCTGTGGCGCGCCGCATCAACCGGCTCTGGTGCAGAGGATTCGACAACATGGGCAGCTTGTTCAACCCTAACAGCCCCAGCAAAGTGCCGATCGCCGCAAACAGAATCGTCATTTCAAAAATCACCGGGATATTCGCCGGCAAACTGAAGAGCGGTTTACCGCTGGCCAAGAACTGGTACCCCTGCACGTTCGGCAACCAACCGGGCGCTGTCGTTGCGTTGATCCACCAGACCATCAGCAACCCCAAACCGGCGCCGACCAATCCGTGCGACAGGGTGATCCAGGGCAAAATCGTCGGCCGCAATCCCATGCATCGATTGATACCGTGTATCGGCAGCGGGCTGTGCACGTCCCACACGCTGTAGTTGGCGTCGCGAACGCGCTCCGCGGCCCGCATCACGTCGGCCACCGAGGTAAACTCGGCCACCCAGGCGTACGGACGAGCAGCTGCCGCTTGCCCGGTCGGTTCGTCAGTCGCTTGTTCGGGAGAATCGTAATCGACCATCGACTTCGCCTCGCACTTAGGTAAACCAATGACCGCGACGGAGTTCCTTGGGTGTATCCGGTCCCGGTTGATAATCAAATCGGATGGGAGGTTCGATGCCGTGCGCCTGGGGCATCACGGTTTTCACCTCCGCCATGGCCACCATCGGCAGGAACCGACAAAACAACAAGAACAACGTGAAGAACAGACCAAAGCTACCCACCAACATGGTCAGATCCACCCAGGTCGGAGCAAACAAGGTCCAGCTCGAAGGGAGAAAATCGCGGTGCAGCGATGTGACGACGATAACGAACCGCTCGAACCACATCCCCACGTTGACCAATACGGCAATGGCGAACACGAACCAGATCCGTCGGCGAACGGCGGGCAGCCACAGCAATTGCGGCGCGGCGACGTTACACGTCACCATGATCCAGAAGGCCCACCAATACGGGCCCAACGGGCGGTTCATAAACACGAATTGCTCGTAATGATGTTGACTGTACCAGGCAGTAAAGAACTCGACGGAATAGGCGTACGCCACGATCAGTCCAGTGGCCAACATTACTTTGGCCATGTTATCGATATGTCGAGGCGTGATCAGATCGTGCAGGCCAAACCACTGGCGCGACGGAATCGCCAACGCCAACACCATAGCGAAACCGCCAAACACCGCACCGGCCACAAAATAGGGGGGAAATATGGTGGTATGCCAACCGGGAATTTGCGAGGTGGCAAAGTCGAACGATACCACACTGTGCACGCTTAACACCAACGGCGTCGCCAAGGCAGCCAACAACAAATACGCCTTTTCGAAACGGAGCCAATGCCGAGAGGAGCCATTCCATCCCAAGGCGAAAAACCCATACAGCATCTGCGCCACACGGCTTTTGGCTCGATCGCGCAAGGTCGCCAGATCTGGAACCATGCCCATATACCAGAACAGCAAGGACACCGTGGCATACGTTCCGACCGCAAACACGTCCCAAAAGAGAGGACTCCGCGCATTGGGCCACATTGCCAACTCGGTCGGGTAGGGCGCCAACCAGAGCACGAGCCAGATACGGCCTACGTGGATCCCTGGAAAAATCGCCGCACAACAAACGGCAAAGATCGTCATGGCTTCCGCAAATCGATTGATCCCCGTCCGCCAATTTTGACGCAACAAAAATAGGATCGCCGAAATCAAAGTCCCGGCGTGGCCAATCCCTACCCAAAACACGAAGTTGATGATCGGGAAACCCCAGCCCACCGTATTGTTGTTCCCCCACACACCGACGCCCGTCAAAAACAGATAGGCCGTCGTCACCACCAGCAGTGATAGCATCGCCAAAGAAATGGAAAACGCGACATACCACAGGGGAGGCGTGGGTCTCAATGTGATTCCTGTAACCACATCGGTGACACTGGTGAAGTCGTGATCACCCAGCACCAAGGGGGCGCGATGCGACGGTTCGTACCGTTGTCGCTCCCACGGATCGGCGACGCGATCGATACTGTCCGCTGTGCTGGTGGCCATAATTAACGGTTCCTGATCTTGGCCAAATGCGTGGTCCGCGAACGAAGCTGGAGCTCCTCCAAAATCTCGTAATGGCGATGGTCGCGCTTGGCTTCCGAGACCGCGGAGTGCGGATCGTTCAAGTCGCCAAACCGGATGGCCTGCGTCGGGCAAGCTGCCTGACATGCCGTCTGAACCTCGCCGTCGGCCACTACGTTGGTTGGTCGCTGTTGTGCTTGGTGCGCGCGCCGTGCCTCAACCCGCGCCGCAACGATCCGCTGCAGACAGTAAGTGCACTTCTCCATCACGCCCCGCATCCGCACGGTCACTTCGGGATTGTGCATCAACTGTACCAGCGGCGAGACATCACTCGCTTGTTGCTGGTCGGGTATCCCCAACCAAGGGCGAGCTCTTTCTCGCGGGTGCTTGGCGTGATACTCCAAATAATTGAAACGTCGGACTTTCAGCGGGCAGTTGTTGGAACAATACCGCGTGCCAATGCAGCGGTTATAGACCATCGCATTCAGCCCTTCGCTGTCGTGAACGGTGGCTGCCACCGGACAAACCTGCTCGCACGGCGCACTTTCGCAATGGGCACACGTGATCGGCAAG
>JACTND010000043.1 GCA_014584305.1 Planctomycetota bacterium
AAATAGCCAACTGCCCAGCGTTGACAATTCCCATATCCATGCCGGCGCGAATGGCGTGGAACAAAAATGCGGAATGCATCGCTTCGCGAACGACGTCGTTGCCGCGGAAACTGAACGAGATATTGCTGACGCCGCCACTGACTTTGGCGCCGGGGCACAACTCCTTAATCTGGCGGGTGGCTTCAATGAAATTGATCGCGTAGCGGTTGTGTTCTTCGATTCCAGTAGCGACGGTCAAGATGTTCGGATCAAAAATAATATCCTCGGGAGGCATCCCGACTTCACGCGTCAATAACGCAAAGGCCCGGCGGCAAATGCGCACTTTGTCGTCGATCTCGGTCGCCTGGCCTTGCTCATCGAACGCCATCACCACCGCCGCAGCGCCGTAGCGGCGAACCAAACGAGCGCGGCGCAAAAACTCTTCCTCTCCGTCCTTCAAGCTGATCGAGTTCACAATCGCCTTGCCTTGGACGTTCTTCAATCCGGCTTCAATCACCGACCATTTGCTGCTGTCGATCATCACGGGGACACGACTAATGTCGTTTTCACCGGCGATCAGACGTAGGAACCGCGTCATCGCTTCTTCGCCGTCCAACAAGGCATCATCCATATTGATGTCGATGACAGCGGCGCCCCCCTCGACCTGTTGTCGAGCGACCTCGACTGCCTCTTCAAACTTGTTCTCGCGGATCAATCGGGCGAATGCGCGCGAACCCGTGACGTTGGTCCGCTCGCCGATCATGAGAAAGTTGGCGTCCGGGCGCAGCGTCAACGGTTGCGTGCCGCTCAACCGCGTCCAGGCGGGAACGGTGACTTTTTCATGCGGAGCGCAATCGCCGAGGCGAGCCGCCAATTCCCGGATATGGTCCGGCGTTGTACCGCAACAGCCGCCCACGATATTCACCCAACCATTGCGGGCGAACTCCTCGAGTTGTTCGGCCAGACGGGTAGGGCTCATGTCGTATTGTCCCATTTCATTGGGGAGCCCAGCGTTGGGATGGCAACTGACATAAGTCGGCGCAATCCGCGCCAACTCTTCCACGAACGGGCGCATTAATTCGGGTCCGAGTGCGCAATTCACTCCCACAGACAACAATGGGACATGCGACACGGCGTTCCAAAACGCCTCGACCGACTGTCCGGAGACAAACGTCGCCCCCGAACGGTCGAAAGTTCCAGAAACCATGACCGGCACGCTCTGTCCCGATTCCTCAAAATACCGTTCGATGGCGAAGAGGCAGGCCTTGAGATTGAGCGTGTCGATCACCGTTTCCGGCAGCAAGATATCAACGCCGGCTTCGACCAAGGCACGGACCTGCGCGTAATAGGAGGCTTCCATTTCTTCGAAAGTCGTCGCCCGATAGGCGGGATCATCGACCTTGGTCGAAATGGCCGTTTGTCGCGTGGTCGGACCGATCGAACCAGCGACGAACCGGGGCTTGTGCGGAGTCCGTTCGCTATACGCATCGGCGGCGCGGCGGGCACAGGCCACGGCGGCAAAATTGATTTCCGTGACCAACGATGCGGGCAAGTTAAACTCTTCCATGCCGACCGGACTGGCGCCGAACGTGTTGGTTTCGATAATGTCCGCCCCGGCTTCCAGGTACTGGCGGTGAATGTCTTCGATCCGTTGCGGATGGGTAAGGCACAGGATATCGACGAAGTTCCGCAGGTCCTTGGTGTGCTGGGCAAAACGCTCACCCCGCACCGCGGCTTCATCTAACCCCAACCGCTGGACCATGGTTCCCATGGCGCCGTCCAAGATCAGGATCGACTCAGCGAGCCGCTGGTGCAAGAGTTCCGATGTTACAGACGAAGCGACCACAATTCCTGACATGTTCTGTTCGCGCGATCGTTGGCTCCGCGGGGATCGTTGTGGCGGCGCTCCCGACAGGTGATGATGAATTTCCGATTCTCAATGACCTGTTAATTCAGGTAACTCTTACTATCCAATGTAGCTGGATTTCAAGGCAAACTCAATTGCCGCCGATGGAATACGAGACGACGAACTGCGCTCGAAATCCGCAAGTTGGCCGAATTCAAGAAAATCCAGTTAGAGCCATGCCTCAATCCGAACCTATCGCCGCCACGTATCAAGCTAGCCCAGCGAACGAGCCCGGAGTCGTGTGGTTGGACGCGATGCGGCGCGCAGATCCACCCCACGTTCACCTCAAGGGACCTCATTTCCCCGTCCCCACGATTGCCTGGGAAGAGTTCGAAGGCTGGAGTCAGGAACACGCCTCGATGGACGTGAATTCATGGCCGCTACCTGAGATATCTGATCGGAAACAAAGTCACTATCAGCCTCATCAGCCCGCACCATCGTCGGTCGGTTCCATCGTGCCGACCGCATCCAAGGCGCTGCAGGTCACGACCAACCTCGTGCCGGATTCGATCAGCGTTTCAGCACGCCTGGATTCGTCAGCCAGTACCGCGGCCACCCTTCCCGCATCACACGCCAATTGGATGGCCCTCACGCGGCTCCAGACCGTGGGCAAACGTTGGAATCGGTCGTCCACAGAATCGCCCTCATCGAGTGTGCTGCAACGGGAGATCATCAAGTGGCCGGCGGTCACCGACCGACTCCTGGCGGAGGCCCGCGAACAGCTCGCGGAACTGTCGGCCGCCTTATTGTCCAGTCAATCAGTAGCTGCTGGCGGCAATGAAACCACACTTGTCAGGGCCGGGACATGCATTCTGGTCACTGCCAAGGTGCCCGATCAAGGTGCTACTTCAACATCGATTGCCTTGAGCCGTTACTTGGCGCAGACTCGGCGGCGCGTGCTGTTGATCGATGCGGACATCGTGACCGCTGGGTTGAGTCGCGCATTGGGATTCGTCGGCGCGATCGATCGCAACCTAAGTTTGGCTTGCCAACTGGGCAACTTCTTGCGCCGCCGATTGATTTCAACCGATGTCGGCGACGGCATCTTAGATATCTTGCCGACGCAATGCCGTCCTCTGGCGCTGCACGATGGCAGGGAAATGAATGAAACGCTTCTGGATTCGATCGCCGATCATCGTTCGCAGTACGATATTGTGGTTGTTGATGGCGGTCCGCTGATTGATCACGAGGATCACTTGGGGCCCTCGCGATTCCAACGTTTAGCGCAGCTCGCGCAGGTGGGATTGGTCATCCGCCGTCCATTGGACAGTTCCTCTGCCAATCGTCCCCCAATCGAACCGCGCTTGGCGGCCTGGGGACTGCGGAGAATTGTGATCGCCAACATTCTCTCCCGCGCCGACATGTGGCCGCACGACTGACCGCGGCACCCGGCACCAAGTCCCTACAACGTCCCAACCCTCCCCGAGCAACTCATGGTTTAACGAGTTTGCCATCCTGCTTCGCGAACTAGGGCGAAAAACACGGCTCGTTCTCGGGATGTTTGTGTTGGGATCGCTGCGGTGGGAATCCTATCGCTACCAAATGTAACAGCCGAGCCTCAAATTCCCCTCGAATGCTGAACGCGAACAACCTCCACGCCGAAAACATCCAATTGCCCGTCGCCGCCGGGTTTTCGCTAGCGGACCCCACCGGCTGAAAGATTCAACGCCACTCGCCGTGTAAACTGTATCTGAAGGCCGAAATCGTGTGCGCCTTCCCAGAGTATTCGAGATACAGCCGCCGCCATGCGAAACGCACCGGACACCCGCGCCAGTTTATTGGTTCGCCTGCGCGATCCAGGCGACGAACAAGCTTGGCAGGATTTTGTTGCCGTCTATCAACCGGCGATCCTGGAAATCGCGCGGCGCCGCGGACTGCAAGCGGCCGATGGGCAGGATTTGCTGCAAGACGTTTTGGCAAAGGTCGTCAAGAAAATGGAGAGCTGGGACCATGCGCCACAGCGCGGTTCCTTCCGTGGTTGGTTGGCAACGGTGGCGCGAAACCTGGTGATCGATCATTTTCGCGATCGGGCGAAGCAGCCGGCGGCCTTGGAAACCACGATCATGGGCGCGTGTACGATTGCCCCCGACGATGAGGCATTGTTCGACATGGAACAAAGGCGGCATCTGTTTCGCTTCGCGGCACAGCGCTGCCAATCCGACTTCTCAGTGACGACATGGCAGGCCTTCTGGAGAACGGCCGTTCAGCAAGAGCCGGTCGCCGAAGTGGCTGCCGCGTTGGGGCTAAGTCCTGGCGCGGTCTATATTGCGCGCAGTCGAGTGATGGCGCGCTTGAAAAAAATAGTTGCTGACGCTCAGTTCGATTCAGTATTCGTGGAGCGCCAAAGATGATCGCCACCGGTTGCGCTTCGCGCGCTGTCTTGCAACAGATTCTTGCCGATCAAATTGATTCCACCTCGGCGCGCGCTTGGGAAAACCACTTAGCGCACTGCGCGCAATGCCGCGCCACGTTGGACAGTTTGGCTGCGTCGGATGATGAATGGCGCGAGTTTGGCAGGCAGTTATCTTCCTGCGAGCTGGAACCCGTGCCCGCTGACTCCAGCGATTCCGTCGATATGCTTGGCGAGCTCGGCCAGAAGGAGGCGCGCAGTGAGGCCTCCAACTCTGATTGGCACAGAATCCTGGTGCCTCCCAGCCATCCGGAGCTGTTGGGCCGAATTGGACGCTATGAAGTCGAAAAGTTGATCGGACAGGGGGGCTTTGGCGTCGTTTTCAAAGCTCAGGATACGGAACTCAATCGGCCAGTGGCGATCAAAGTCCTCGCGCCACATCTCGCGCATCATGGCGCCGCACGCAAACGTTTCGCCCGCGAGGCGCAAGCGGCCGCAGCGATCAACCATCCGAACGTCGTCCCGATCCACGCCGTCGATGCCGACGCGGAGTATCCCTATCTGGTGATGACATATGTTCCCGGCCATTCGTTGCAGGAGGTCGTCGAGCGCAACGGACCATTAGATGTGAAGACGATTGTCCGCATCGGTTGCCAGGTCGCGGCGGGGTTGGATGCGGCCCATCGCCAGGGTCTGGTGCATCGCGATATTAAGCCTGCGAATATTCTGCTGGAGAACGATTTGCAACGCGCGTTGATCACCGATTTCGGACTGGCCCGCGCGGCCGACGATGCGGCGATGACGCGCAGCGGTTGGTTGGCTGGCACACCCCACTATATGTCGCCTGAGCAGGCCCAAGGACTAGACATCGACGCGCGCAGCGATCTGTTCAGCTTGGGGAGCGTGCTTTATTTCTTGGCCACTGGTCGCGAACCATTTCGTGCAGGACAGCCGTTGGGTGTGCTGCAGAAGATCATCAAAGAACGATTGTTGCCAGTGCGCTCCTTGAACGCAGACATCCCCCTGCCACTGTCGAAATTCATCGAGCTGCTCATGGAAAAACGGCCAGGGAATCGCATTCCGTCGGCGCGGGAAACCAATCAGTGGCTGGAAAACTATTTGGCGTATCTGCAGCGCCCGCAAGACTATCGCCAACCTCGAGTACAAAGGCCTCGGCGGACAACGCGCTGGGCTGTTCAAGGATTGGGAGCCATCATTGTGCTGCTCGCGTTGGCGATCGGTTGGCGATCTTGGTTGGGTCAACCTGCACGCGAGGGACTCCCCATGGAGAATCTCGCGGTGAACGATCACCTACCGGAGTTCGGTCAGTGGTTTGCCGCGGATCACGACGAAAACTGGGCTTGGATTCAAATCCACCAGGAAATTCGCGACTTGGCCAATGACGTCGGGTTTTTGGAAATGGAAAACAACCAGTATGGGATCGTTCCAAATCCGAGCGATTACAACTGGCAGGTTGATATGCAACAGTTGGAGCAGTGTCTCATCGACATCGAACGATTGTGGGAAACGATCGATAGTGGAGAAGCTTCACAGGGGATTAAGAAATCTTTGGACCGTTAACTACTTTAAGGAGTATTTCATGAAACTGGCATCTTTCGTCTGGACTCCGGCCGCAGCCGTAGTCGTCGCGTTATCACTGTCGGCGTATGCGCCACAAGACCCAGCAGTAGGTGGCGCTAGCGCACCACTTTCCGCACCAGCAGCCATTGCGCCTACCTCACCTGTTCAAGATCCTGGCGTGTTGCTCTATCCGTCGGTTTCAACTTCGTCCGGAGCGCCGACGGCTGCGGCGTTCTACCAAGATGTTGAAGGACCTGGCGGCGCTCGAAAGCGTGTACCAGTGGTGCAAGGACAGTCTGACGCTGGTCCGATGGGTTATGTGCCAGGCAATCAGCGGCCACAGAGTCCGGGGATGGAGGCCTATCTGAAGGCGGAAACCAGCGATCAAAAGGCCGCTGCACGAGAAATGCTCCGCCGCG
>JACTND010000147.1 GCA_014584305.1 Planctomycetota bacterium
CATTTCCCGAGCTCTGCGCGTTGCAACCTATGCGCTCCCGATCGATGAAGTACAGAAGTTCGTTGAGTCGAACACGCAACAATAAATGCTGCGCCGGTCCAATCGACCATGCCCGTCGGCTAATTGCCGAGATGCGTTGCTTCCTTTTTCTCTAACTAGCTGAACAAGCCCGTAACCGCGTGGGCCTTGACCAACTCGCGCGGCTGATTGAGATGATTCATGACCATCGTTTCGGGCTCGATGCCAAAAGCATGGTAGATCGTGGCCAACAATTCGGAGGGATGGACGGGATGATCTAACGGCGCCGAGCCAGTTTGATCCGATGTTCCATGCACATAACCGCGCTTGATGCCGGCCCCGGCGATGAGTGCCGAGTAGCAATACGGCCAATGATCGCGCCCGTCGTCGCTGTTGTCGTTTCCTGATGTGCTTACACCGCGCTGCGGGCTGCGGCCAAACTCTCCCACGGCCACCAACAGCGTATCTTCAAACAGGCCCCGTTGATCGAGATCCTCGATCAAGGCGGAAATGCCCGCGTCGAACATCGGCGCCGATTTGTCTCGCATCCGGCTGCTCAGTTCGACATGTTGATCCCAACTATGGTGATCCGAGTTGGCGACCTTGGGCCAGATCACTTCGACTACACGTGTGCCAGCCTCGATCAACCGGCGTGCCAACAGACAGCTCTGTCCAAACGTCGTGCGGCCATAGTGATCGCGTACCGTGTCGGGTTCCTGACGCAAATCAAACGCCTCGCGCGCTTGCCCGGAAATCACCAACTCCAAAGCGCGCTGATAATGATCGTCTAGCTTGAACTGCTCGACCGCGCGTTCAATCTCAGGCATGTGCGAATCGATCAACTTCTTCAGTTCGGCCCGCCGCCGCAAGCGAATCGAAAAGACGTCGGGCGGGAGCTGCAGATCGTCAATCTGGATGCGATCCATTTTGTCATTGTCCAAATCGTCACCCTCCGGAAACAGGGTATAAGGGTCAAATGCCTTGCCCAAAAACCCAGCCGTGCCACCTTTGCCGACCACATTGCTTTCTTGCAAGGGTCGTGGCAACATGACGAAGGGCAACATTGGATCATCCAAAGGCCGAAAACGAACGATATGCGATCCGAAGTTCGGAAAGTCTTTCGGGTCGGGAGGTTCCAACTGCCCCGAAGGACTCACTTTGTCCGTCGTATAACCGGTCATCATCTGATAGATGGCAGCCGTATGGTTGAACAATCCATTCGGTGTATAGCTCATCGTTCGAATCTGTGTGAAACGATCATTGAGCTGGGATAGTCTGGGCAGAACCTCGGTGTATTTGATACCCGGGATTTTGGTCGATATTGGGGCGAAGACGCTCCGTACGTTGTCGGGTACGTTTTCTTTGGGGTCCCACAAGTCAATATGGCTGGGGCCGCCTTGCAGATAGACCATGATGATCCGATTGGCCCGCCCCCAACCCGGCCGATCTAGTCCACTACCAGCAGCGGATGCGCCACGCAAGTTCAACAGTCCACCGAGAGTCATTCCCAGTAACCCGGAACCACCGATGCGCAAGACATCGCGGCGGCTGGGGGCCAATTGTACATCGCACAAATCTTTGGCTTTTTGACCGATCAAACGAATCATTGTTCACACACTCCTAACGGTTAAACAAAAACGCTGGACTATTGATTAGCGCCCAAGCCAAATCCTGCGCTTGAGTCAGTCGCCGCGTTTCTAATTGTTTCCGGCTGTACTCCACATCCTGATTCAGCCGCGTCAACAGCGCGTCGTCCGGCAACGGTTGCCGCGCCCGGTCCAACCGTTTGCGGGCCTCGACGATCCGCGCGTCGATCGGCAATGGTTGTTCCAACTCGGCCAATCGTTGCCGCGCCGCATTCAACACCGGGTCTTGCTTTTCGAAATATTGGGCCAGGGCCTGGGACTGTTCGGCCGTACGCTTCTGGTCTGGCGTCGCCAAAACAGCAAGCCACTCTTCGGATAACGACAGGCCGGGGGCGGAGGCGAAACTGCCGAAGGCCACTCGAAATGCGCCCAATTGATGTTTTTCATCCCAGTTTTGATGCAGTGCCAAACGAAACTGCGTGCCGCCTTGATAGCCGACCGGAGTAACAAACTCGACCGTCACCCAGTGCGTAACTCCGGTGGCGGGCGCGATCGCCCAACCGGTTTCCACCCCGCCGCTGGTCGTGCCGTCAAAAATCTTCGCGGCCGGAAAACCGGCTTGTTCAAAATCAGCTGTGGCCCGCGCAATGGCGACCGGTTTCCATTGCCCCGGTTCAGCGGCCGATGCGACTTCCACGACCAGTTCATGCAACACAAAATTCCCATTGGGCGCGATCCCCGGACCCTTGCTGGGAAGTTCCGCATCCGCCAAGGCCTCGATTCGGATCGCGGACACCTCTGTTTGATGCGTCTCAAACTCCAAGGTATAAACATCGGCCCCGGCCGGCTTGGTGACGCGAATCGAACGGTCCGCCCGAACGGTGAATTCGGCTCCTTTCGCGGAAGCGATTGCAGTGGGGTAGGCCAAGTTCCAGGCTTGCTCCACCATCATGTGCCGCCTCCAATTGGCGAATCGTCCCGGTTGATCCGCCGTTAGCCTTTCCACTTCGGCGCGGGCCAGAGCAGCCTCTTCCGCACGTGTGCGCTCGCGGTCGGGAAGCTGGGGATCGATGTCGGCGATCCACCGAGCAACATCCTCGGTTGCTGCCGCGATGGCCGCGTCCCGCTGTGCCTCAAGCTGTGGCCGCGACGCGGCGACCGAAGCCGCGCGTGCCTCGCGCTGAGCGACAAGTTCCTCATGGTCGGCAACCAATCCATTCCATGCGCCGACGATACTGGAAACTTCGTCGTCGCTTGGCCAGCGATTGAGTATCCGCATATAGATTTGTCGAATCAGTTCGGAGTCGTCGATGTCCGATGCGGCCAAACGGTTGAGTTCACTTTCGTCACTGCGCAAGGCGGCAGCCACGTCAGGCCCATTGAGCAGCGCCAGTACGGCACCGAGTTGCAAATCGTTCGACCGTTCGCATTCACAGACGCTTTCCCGCGCCGGCTTGCCCAACGTAGCCAATAACCCGCTCGGCAGTTTCACCCCCGCATCCGGTATCGCGGCGGCGCGTGTGCCAGGAGGTAAACCTGGAAACTGGCTCGAACTGCCCGTGGCGAAGTGAATCGCGTCATAGAGTGTTTCGGCCGGCAGTCGCCGCGGTTTCGCGTGAGAAAAATTGCTCTGATCATCGACGTTCCAGGGGTTGGTCGCAATCGACAGTTGGTACGTCCGCGACTGACAAATCAATCGCATGATATGACGCATATCGAAGCCCGATGCTACGAACTCGCTGCGCAAATATTCCAACAGTTCGGGATTGCTGGGCGGATTGCCGGCGCGAATATCATCCAGCGGCTCGATCAAACCGGTTCCCAACAAGTAGCCCCACAAGCGATTGACCATCGCGGTCGCAAAGTACGGATTGTCCGGCGATGTCAACCAGGCCGCGAACGTTTCGCGCGGCGTTGCATTTTCGGAGACTTCGTAATCGCAATTGAATGGGAACTTCGGTGGCACCATTTGTCCTGTTCGGTCGTGACGAAGCTCGGCCAACCCGTGCTCGACGATCGATTCAAAGAGCGGCTTGGGCGATTCGACATCGGTCCCACCGATCGTCCGGTCGCCGCTGGCGGGATCGCGCTGCAAGTGGACCTGCGCAAAGAATGCAGCCGTTTCGTAATACTGATCTTGCGTCCACCGCTCGAAGGGGTGATCGTGGCATTTGTTGCAGTTAAATCGAATTCCCAGAAAGAGATGCGTCGTGTTCTCCATCACGTCTTCGGGCGTACGATGGATTTTGAAATAGGATGCGGCTGGGAACTCTCGATTGGAACCGGTAGCCGACACGATCTCGCGGGCCAGCGAGTCATAAGGCCGATTCGTCGCGACCTGGTCGCGAATCCATTGGCGCAGCGCCGCGGCACCTTCTGGGCCCAAGTATTTGCGGTTCACTTGCAACAGGTCCGCCCATTTATTGGTCCAATGCTCGATGAACGGCTCGCTGCCAATCAAGCGCTCGACCACCGCCGCACGTTTGGCTTGTGTCGGAGTTTCGTCTGCTAAAAATGCGATGACTTCCGCAGCAGATGGCGGCAGACCGGTCAGATCGAGATAGACGCGCCGCAGAAACTCCTCATCGCCGCACAATGGCGCCGGCGCGATTTTCATCCGCTCCCATTTGTGAATAATAAAATCGTCGATCGCGTTGAACGCCGGCGGCGGCTGCCAGACAAATCCTTCGCGAGCACCCATAACAGTGATCGACGTGGCGGCATAAGCCCCTTCGTAGCGGGCGGTAATTGGCGCTTCGCCGCGCCGAATCGCTTCCACGATCCCCGCTCCGACAATTCCCGCAACCTCGGTATTGCCGCTGTCAATAAATGACTCGCGCGTCACGTCCTGTTCGCGCCCGTCCTGAAAACAAGCTACTATGCGCAGTTGTTGTTTGGCGCCCTTGTCTGGCAGTACCGCCCCTGCGGGTTCGATCCGCAACGACGCCACCCGCGGAACGGTAGTATCCAGTGTGGCCCCTGAAGCAATCCACTCGCGAACGATCGAGTAATACCGCTCGTTCATGGGCATTACCAATCCCCCTTCATGAGGTACCTCCGCGGCCGGTTTCCGCAGCATGAGACTTTCATCAGGTGACGCCAGATTCACGCGCCGCGCGCACAGGTCGTCCGTCAACGAGCGAATATCCATCAAGGGATCGTAACCGCGGAGCGATAGTTTGAAACCATTTCGCCCGCTGGCCGAACCGTGGCAAGTTCCTTGGTTGCATCCGACCTTGCTCAGGACCGGGTTTACGTCTTGCACAAAATCGGGCGCCCACGAATCGGGGAGCGCGATCTGGACGGGAACCGACACCTCCCGTTCGTTAAATCTGCCAACCAACGTCGTTTGGCCGGAAGCGTGGGGTTGCACTAAACCCTGGCGCACATCCACGACCGACGTGTCGTACTCCCAATGCACGTGGTGGGTAACATCCTCCGCTGTCCCGTCCGAAAATACCGCCCGAACTACCAGTTGCACGTAATCGATCGGCCGTTTCATCTCGATTTGCCTTGGATAAACCACCAATTCCGCGGGCGGCTCCATCGGCACGCGATCTGGAACGCCGGCACCGGCGAGCGAATCCACCGATGTGTGATGGTAGCGCCCCAGTGCGCGGCTGCCGTCGGTGGTAGCCAATTCGGCGATGAGCGGAAACTTGTCGCGCAGCTCGCCCGATGTGGCATCGATCATGTACAGCCAGCCGCGTGAACCCGCAGCCGCAATGCGTTGACCGTCTGGACTGAACGCCGTTGCGTAAATGCTGCTTTCCGGAACATGTCGTGTGGCAATGGTCTGAATATCGCTGGTAACGTAGTGTTCCAAACGTTCGTTTTCGGCGGCAGACCGAGAGGTGACGACTTTGCTAACGATCGCGCGAATGTCGTCGGGCATGTTCGTGTCCATTTCGTAACCGAAAATGGCGATGTGGCCAACTCCATCGAGGCTGCTGCCAGCGACAATTCGTAGTCCGTCACCGGAAATATCAATTGAGTAGATCCGGCCCGGGACGCTCGGCAAGCGGCGAATCAAGTTGGCGTCATCACCGATCACCCGTTTCGTCAACCGGTGAACCCGATAAATCTTGGCAGCACCATCCGCGCCACCAATCACCACTTCATCGCGATGGGGATGGCGCGCTACGGCGTGAATTCCCCCTTTCAGCGCTCCGGGCGTGATGGACGTGATGTTATCGACGAATCGTTCGACAGCGACTTCCGTCAACTTGAGCGTCATATCCCGGCCGGCGGAAATCAAATGGCTGCCGTCCACGGAGAAGACCGAATCCAACACCCAATCTTCATGTGCCCGTTGGAAAAGGACCTGTCGTCCCGTCGTTGCATCGATCGCCCGCAACGTGTTGTCGGTACAGCCAAAGGAAACCAATTTGCCATCCGGCGACCAATTTGCTCCGAAAACCGTGTCATGCGAAACGAGTTGCGATAATTCGAGTTCTCCCAACGCCACATTCCAAATCTGAATTTCGCCAAATTCCCCCGGGACACCACCACAGACCACCAACCGTGTGCCGTCCGGCGAGAATCGCACCGTTTCGATTCTGGGCGAAAGGCCGACGAATCGCCGCACAGTGACGTGTGATGATGGGGGCCCGATGATAAATCGGCCGATGGTCGCCATCGAACGGCGCGTGCCGCTGGTGTTCGTCAATGACAGCGCCTTCTAGAATCCATTGTGCGATCTTTTCGATGTCCTGAGGAGCCAGGGGAGGGGAGTCGGCTGGCATCGCGGCGTGTCCATCGGTGGGTGTAATCAACTCGACGAGATGGCTGCGCCCAGGATGACCAGGGACGATCGGCTTCTCATCAGAATCGCCTTTGGTCATCAGACCGACCGGATCGGACATAATATAGTCGCCACTGGCTTTGGCTCCTTGGTGGCAACTCCAACAATGACGCTGGAAGATCGGCTTGATATCTCGGGAGTAACTGATTTCCTGAGCGCGCGTCGGGCGGTGCGGTACAAGCGCACTGCCAAATGCAGTGAGAACTAGAATCGCCAGGCTCGACTGGAGATTTCCGCCCCACCTACTCGAGAATCGTCCGCCATCTACCATGGTTTTATCCTTTCGTTGAACTACGTTTCATTGTCGTTCACGTTGTGACAGTTTACAATCAAGGTCGATTGCGCTCCAAGTCTGTATTTCCTATATTCTGGCAGAGTTGGCGGCACCCTATGATCGCAGTCCATCGGACGCTGCAGCGGAAATTTCGAGGATGAGCCTGTTTGCGAAGGAAGAACGCGAATTGTTGCGTCGCGCGCAGCCATTGGCGGCGCGGATGCGGCCCCGCGACTTGACCGAATTCATCGGGCAAAGCCACCTCATGGGCCAAGGCCAGCTGTTGCGCCGGTTGATCGACGCGGATCGCGTGGGGTCCGTCATCCTCTATGGCCCGCCCGGGACGGGAAAAACGACCTTGGCCCACGTCATCGCCCGCGCGACGCGCCGCCATTTTGCCGAATTGAGCGCCGTGTTGCATGGAGTCAAGGAACTGCGCGAAATCAACAAGGTCACCTTTATCGAGGGCTGAGCGATGAGCCTTTTCGACTCCATCAAACATCTCGTCGCCGATCCTCCGGCGGAGTATGTCTTCGAGCTTTCGCAGGGCGGCCTCGCCTGGGCGCGGACGGCCGATCCCTCGAAGGTCGAGTGGTCGCCGCTCGCCGAGGGCGCGATCGAGGTCGGACCGCTGACCGACAACGTCAGGCGGCCGGACGAGCTGCTGAAGGTCGTTCGGGCGGTTGCTCCCCCGCTGCCGAATCGCCGCCGGCGCGCGGCGCTGCTGCTGCCCGACTACGCGGCGCGCGTGACCGTGCTCGACTTCGACACCTTTCCGGGCGATCCGCACGAGCAGGCGCAATTGGCCAGATTCCGGATCAAGCGCGTCGTGCCGTTCGACATCGAGAGCGCGGTGGTCTCGTGCCATCCCGCGCCGCGGCCAGGCGAAAGGAAGGTGGATGTCACGGTGGCGGCGGTGAACCTGGAGATCGCGACTCACTACGAGGCGCCCTTCCGCGCTGCAGGCTACCACTGCGGCTTCGTTTCGATCTCGGCCCTGGCGGCGCTGTCGCTCGCCGGCGGCGCGACGCAGCACGGCGCGGCGATCGTCGCCAAGCGGAGCGGCATGGTCCTGGCGACTGCGCTGATCAAGCAGAACCACCTGCGGATGTTTCGTTGCGTGGAGCTGCCCGAGATGAACGGCGACGCCGTGATCGACTTCCTGGCGCCGACGTTCGCTTTCGCGGAGGACGAACTCGGTGAGCGGCCCAGAACATTGCTGCTCTCCGGTTTCGGGCAGGTCGATGAGTCGATCAAGGCGTGCTGGATCGCTCGCTCGTTGAGCAGCAGGTCCGACTCCGGGTCAGCGGTGATGATCATCCGCACGACCGCGCTGTCCAGATCGTGCCGCGCGATTGCTTCGAGCGCGATCTGCGTCGGGTCGCCGGCGCCGCGCACATCG
>JACTND010000121.1 GCA_014584305.1 Planctomycetota bacterium
ATATCCGGTTCTCCGCCGGGGGGAAGGTGATTTTCCAATAACCAGCGGACGGCAAAGTCCATTCGAGGATCATCGCGTCGCCAACCGAGATACATGCGACACAAAATCGCCTCGGCGGTCATGGACGCCGTGGGCTGGCCTTCGCGGGGCAGATATCGATACAGCGCCCCCTCGGGTGCATTCCGCACATTCGAACGGCCGCCGGCCAAATCCAAAAAATAGTCCGCCATCGTCATCACCTGCTCGTCAACGACAATCTGGCCAGAGGAAGCACGGGCACTTTGCAAGGCCATCACCTGCCATCCCAAGACACTGGTATCGCCGGCCTGACCGGGTTGATAGCGCCATCCACCGTCGCGATGCTGAGATTGTTGAATAAAGTTGATCCCTCGCTGGGCTGGTTCACGCAAGCGTTCGTCGCCGGTCAAGGCGAACGCTTCGCAGAGGACGATGGTCGCTTGGCCGTGCGCGTACATACCGGAAGGCCGTTCGAAGTTGGCGCGTAAATCACCGTTCGACTTTTGGTTCGTCAGCAGCCACGCCAACCCTCGAGCCACCGTTTGTTTGTAGATCCCCTGTTCATGTGTTTGACCGGCGCCCAGAAACGGGAGCAAAGCCAAACTGGTCGCGGCCGCATCGCCGCGATTGTCGGCGCGGCTATGCCGTTCATAACCAGCCAGGCTCCAACTGCCGTCCTTGTTTTGAACTGAGGCCAGCCAACGCAGTCCCCGCGCGACGGCGGCTTCCGTCATGGTAGTCCCTCCCTCGCGCCGGACAATCTCGGCGCGGAGTCGAGGATCGCGTGCGAGAAAACTGGCGCGCGCGTCTCGCGGTTGAACCAACTGCCGCCGGATTTCGTTCACGTCCGGCAATGGTGCCAAGGGATAATCATCAACCGTCAATACCGCAGCATCGCGTTCTGCTTGGTTCAGTAAAGCGCGATGATCGTCTCTCAACGGTGGTGCCGGCATCGTATCGTCGGCCAGCGGCAAGCGTTGGTCTTCCAATCGGACCTCACCACCAGGTTCACGACGCGAATCGATGAAGGTTGACAAAACAAGCTGAATAGACTCGGAATTCGTCTGCGTCAACATGATCATGGCCAGAACGAGAATCAAGAACAAATGCAGCAAGAAGCTGACGAGCCACGCCGGTAACGAGGCCAATGCTTGCTTAATCAAGCGGCTCCACGATGTTCCCTGCAAGAGTTCTTCCAGCTCAACCAGAGGGTCGGTGTCCGCTGTGTGGTTGGTCCGCCAATTACTTGTCGGTGAGGTGACGGTGATGTTTGGCGACTGGCGCGTGTCTGTCCATCGTTCCGCGGCATGTCGCTGCGGAAACTGTGGCACCGGGAGAAACTCATTGATTCTGCTCCACTCGGACTCTGACAACTCGATGGAACTTTGGCAATCCCAGCATTCAGCCGTCATCAACCACAGTCGAATTGTCATCGGCGACTGGCAATTGGGGCAACGACATAATATGCTTTGTCCGCGAATCTGAATGGTCAATCCATTTGCGATTACTACCGTATTCGCCGTCGGCGAAGGATCGCGCTTCGCATTAGCTCTGGATGCTTCGCCAGCGGGAATCAACGCAGGCTCGCGCGCTGGGGGAATGGTTAGCGGCGCAGTGGGAATCGTTCTCCAGCGAGTACCTGCTATTGGCAGCAACGCCAGGCGATCTTCGACCGCACGATGCCAGACTTGATCGCGGTGCCGTGTTTGCTGGACGGTAGTCATGTCAGGACCTCGTGTTTTCCTCGATCGCTTCCACCAACATAACAAATCAGTTTGCCGGAAGCATCGGCGCGGCGGTAAAACACGTCGCAAAAAGTGTCGGTTGGCACTTCAATCCGCGTTCCATTTGCCAACACCCTCAGGGCCTAGTCCCGTTGTGAAATGTGCCAATAAAACGTAAAATTCTCTGCAACAGAAACCATGGCGGCGAACACGTGTTCGAAGCGTGTATTTGCGGCGCGCGGCGCACCAGCATTCGCCCTTTGCCGGCCACACGAATCGAGATAAGGACGGAGCATTGTCAAACGATTTTTCACCCCCTTCCGATGAATCGACATCGCCTGGTGACGGCGATCTTGCGCCCGGTGAACGGATGTTGGAATTGCCCATTGAAGAGGAACTCAAGGGGAGCTATCTCACCTATGCCATGAGCGTGATCGTGTCACGCGCTTTGCCGGATGTCCGCGATGGATTAAAGCCTTCACAGCGGCGAATTCTCGTGGCGATGAATGACTTGAACTTAGGCCCTGGTGCGGCCCGAGTGAAGTGCGCCAAGATTTCTGGTGACACCAGCGGCAATTATCATCCGCACGGCGAGGCAATTATATATCCAACGTTGGTCCGCATGGCCCAAGAATGGAACATGCGCTACGTGCTGGTGGATAAGCAGGGCAACTTTGGGTCCATTGCGGGTTTGCCAGCAGCGGCCATGCGATATACGGAAGCGCGGATGAGTCACGCTGCGTCGATGATGTTGGAGGATCTCAAGTACGATACGGTCGATTTTGTCCCGACCTATGATGAACGCCGCACGGAACCGACGGTCCTGCCCTGCAAGTTCCCCAATCTGCTCGTCAATGGATCCAGTGGTATTGCGGTCAGCATGGCGACGTCGATCCCGCCGCACAACCTCGGTGAAGTTTGCGACGCATTGATGTTGGTGTTGGACAACCCGAACGTCACCATCGACGAAATCATGAATGTCCTCCCCGGCCCTGATTTTCCGACCGGTGGCACGATTTGTGGGCGGACAGGCATTCGCCGCGCCTATTTGACTGGGCGCAGCACGATCGTCCTCCGCGCGCGATGCGAAATCGTCGAAACCAAAAAAGGCCGCTCACAGATCGTCGTAACTGAGATCCCATTTCAACAAACTCGTGACGGCGTCGTCGAGAAAATCGCGGCGTTAGTCAAAACGGACAAGATCAAGGGTATCACCAGTATTCGCGACGTCAGTGATTTGAAGGAACCGGTCAAGTTACTGATCGATCTGCGCAGCGACGCCGATCCCAATGTCGTCCTCAATCAGCTCTACCAATTCTCGCCATTACAAGATTCCTTCTCGATGATCTTTCTGGCGCTGGTGGACGGAAAACCGCGCGAATTGAATATCAAACAAATGTTGCAGGAGTTTCTTCGGCATCGAGTCCAGGTCATTCGCCGCCGCACGCAGTATTTGCTACAGCGTGCGCGACGCCAGAAACACACGGTCGAAGGGTTGTTGTTGGCCTTGGCGGACATCGATCGCGTTATCCGCACCATTCGTCAATCGAAAACTCAGGCGGAAGCCAAACAGGGTTTGATGCAAATCGAATGTCCGGCAGCCATGCTGCGCGAGGCGTTGGGTCCCGTCGGCTTCGAGGCCTTTGAAAGCGAGCGCGGTCGAGCGGATTCTTACTTTTTGACTCCGATTCAGGCCGAAGCAATTCTCAAGATGACGTTGGGACAGCTCGTGAATTTGGAACAGGAACGGTTGTCGCAACAACATGCCGAACTCCTTCAGGAAATCGCCGAGTACATGCGCATCCTTGGCGACGACCGCAATATCCACGCCATCATTCGCCAAGATTTGGCCGATATCAAACAAAAGTTCGCCGACGCGCGGAGAACGGAGATCTCTGTCGAAGAACTTACCGAAGTCGTGGACGAAGACCTGATCGAAGAAGAGAACATGGTCGTCTCGATCAGCCACCGTGGTTACATTAAACGAACCCCGGTCAGCACCTACCGGACGCAGAGCCGCGGCGGGCGAGGAATTACCGGCGCTAAAATCGATGATGAAGATCCCATTGAGCACGTTTTCGCCTGCAGCACGCACGACTACTTGTTGTTTTTCACAAGTGTCGGAAACGTCTATTGGCGCAAAGTCCATCAGTTGCCGCAATTGGCGCGCGACAGTCGCGGACGGGCGATTGTCAATTTGTTGGATTTGCGGGAGGGTGAGCGCATCGCCGATATCCTCGCGATTCGCGATTTTTCTGCTCCAGATCACTATTTGATGATGGCCACCAAACGAGGTTTGATCAAGAAAACGCCGTTGAGCGCATACGGCCGTCCGCGGAAAGCCGGCATTATCGCCATCAAACTGCGCGAGGACGACGAGTTGATCGGCTGTGTCGTCGCCAAAAAAGGGGATGATTTGATGTTGGCCACCGCTAACGGCATGGCCATCCGATTTGAAGAATCGGATGCGCGGCCCATGGGGCGAAATACCAGCGGAGTTCGCGGAATTCGACTGGGCCGCGAGGATTATGTCGTTGGATTGGTCGTCGCAGAACCCGACGCGACACTCTTGACCGCTTGCGCAAACGGTTATGGCAAACGGACGCCGATTGGAGTGAAAATTGTTGGCGAAGCGGAAACCCCGGAAACTGGTGACGACGGCGGCGAGGCGAGTTCCAATAATCGATATCGCACGCAAGGGCGCGGGGGCAAAGGCGTACGCGACATCAAAACCACGACCCGCAACGGAAAGGTCATCGGCATTTTGACCGTCCGGAATGACGATGAGATACTTTTGATGTCGGCAGGCGGCATTCTCCAACGTATTTCCTGCAATGATCTCAATTCCATTGGGCGCAATACCCAAGGCGTTCGAATTATGCGGTTGGACGCTGGCGATACCCTAGCGGCCATTGTCAAAATCCCTCGCGAAGAAACCGATAGTGACCAACATGCGGAGGAAATCTTGACCCCATCGCCCGATAGTTCGCCAGACGCTTCGACGGCCTAAACGCATTCCGGATCAATAGTCCAACGGCTTGCCGACGAGATTGGGCAATTTTTGGCATCTCGGTTGGCACTGCTCGGTTATAAGATTTCCAAAATCTGTTTCGAAATCGGATAATCCGAGGAATGGTCCAATAACTAGCGGATATAATCGTGACGGCAGAGGCGTGGCTGGGAAGCGAAGGTCATCGCGCTCTATCCGGTTCTATTATCTTCACCAACAAGGAGATATGGAGATGACAGACGAAACCAAACGTCAGGTTCGACTGGCCCGTTCGCGATTGGTCATCAACCAGTGGATGGAGACCTTTTTATGGGCGACCACCATCGCCTTGCTGACAGCCACTGTAGGATTGGCGGCACCCAAACTTATCGCACTGGACTCTGTCGTTGGCCAGTCGCCGTGGTTAAACCATTGGAATGCTTTGTGGATCGGTGGCGCAATCCTCGTCGCAATCGTCGTCGCTAATGTCTGGACTTGGAGGTACCGACGATCATTTTTATCTGCGGCGGTTGAAGTCGACAACAGATTCCAGTTAAAGGAACGCCTGAGCAGTGCCTTGTCCATGACCCCGGAGGAACAGCAGTCTCCGTTTGGTATGGCTTTGACCGTGGACGCTGAGACGCATGCGCAACGGATAGACGTCCGCGACGAGTTTCGCATTCGCGCAGGCAAACGCGCTTGGTGGTTACTGGTGCCCGCGGCTGTCATTGCGGTCCTCATGTTCGTTCCGGATACGCGGCGCGACAACGGTACTCCCATAACTCAGGTTGCGAACCAACGTAAGGAAATCAAGACCGCTGTCGAAGAGATTAAGAAGACTTTGGAGGAACGAATAAAACAGCTCGATGAAAAGAGGCTAGCCGACCTTGCCGAGGAACTCAAGAAGTTGGCCAAGAAAATGGATGATCTTCAGGGCGACCAGGAAAGTCTAAAAAAAGAAGCACTGATCAAGCTAAACGATGTGCGCCGACGACTTAACGAACAACGCAATGAGTTAGGTGACGCCCGCGAATTGAAACAAGAATTAGACCGGTTAAAAGACGTGGCGCGAGGACCAGCCGAGATTTTGTCCAAGGCGCTCTCGGACGGTGATTTCGAAAAAGCCAAAACAATGGCCTTGGAATTAGCGCGGAAGTTGAAAAGCGGTGAACTATCCGAAGCCGAACAAAAGCGGCTTGCCGAGGATCTGCGCAAAATGGCTAACGAGGTCAATAGTATCGCTCAACGACACCGAGAATATAAAGAGCGCTTAGAGGAACAGATTAAGGACGCCGTGCGGCGCGGCGATTTGAACCAGGCAGAGTCCCTCCGGCGTCAACTCGACGAAGCCAAAAAGCAAGATGACTTGATGAATCAAATGCAGACGATGGCGGAAAACATGAACCGCTGCGCCGGTGAAACGAGCACCGAATGACAATCAACGGCCTGAGCAACAAGGCGCAAATGGTAATCAGAATGCGAGCCAAGCGCTGGAGGATTTGGCCGAAATGATGGACCAACTGCAAACGAATCAAGAAATGATGGAAGCGCTACAGGATTTGGAACGTGATCTACAGGCCTGCAAAGAGGGACTGGCGGAATGCGATGGGTTATTGCCTGGCGATAAAGAAAATGGTCAGCCTAAGTGGCAGGATTGGGCGCAGGGCGAAGGCATCGGCGGTGGATTGCGCGAAATGAAGAAAAACGATTCAGACTCTTTCAAAATGCGTGTCCAAGGCCAATTGCAAAAAGGGGAGACTATCGTTACCGGCAACGCCGATGGCGAGAACATTGCCGGCAAGAGCTTGGAAGAAGCTAAAGAACTAATTCAGGCCGAAATGACCAAACAAACCGATCCATTAGAAGATCAACGGCTCCCGCGTAGTCAACGAGAACACGCGAAGGAGTATTTCGAAAGACTCCGCGAAGGGAACTGACCGCGTGCGCATCCGCCGAATCCTCCGCGATCTGGTTGTGCTGGCCTTGGCTGTCGGCTCGCTGCTCGTAGCATTCAGCATTTTCCGACTATGGGAGGGGCACGACCAAGCGGAGCATCCTGACCGCCAATCGCGCGACCGACAGTTAGCCGACCTGGCTTTTCGACGCGAAAACTGGAATCAGGCCCACGAATACTATGTCAAATTGACTCAACGGGATCCCTATAGTGGATACGCCTGGTATATGGCCGGTATTTGCCTTTGGAACCAAAGTTATTTTCTTCAGGAAACGTTGGCTGAAGAACTAAAAAACGAATCTCCCGACGAAGCGAAAATCGATTCATTGCGCGCACAATTGACCGAAATCGGAAACCGCGCATTTTCCACATTAGAGCACGCCTTGGATTGGAGCCGATACCGTAATACCGCGCGCGTGGCGATGGCTGCGATCGCAACCACATTAGAGCAGCATGATCAGGCCATCGAGCTCCTGTCGGCCGCTATCGAAGACGGTTACCTTCGCCGAAGCGGATTGCAATCTCCAGAATTCGATCCCCTCCGCAACGATCCCCGTTTCCAAGAAATTCTTAGCCGAGGCTCCACCCCCCGCTAACCAACACCAGAAAGGACAGGCATAATTGCATGCACGTGCAACCGGAGAAGGGCAATACGGTCGGGGAAACGATGGAGCTTCCGTTTCTGGGCTGAATAAGCGTCAGACTGCAACCGCAGAGGGTTTAACCAGCGATCAGGTTACGTCTTAAGTAGCTTTGCATTCAAAACTAGATGCAGCGGGCCAGCACCGCTTGCAAGTGGCTGTGCAAGGTGAATTCAGGTAGACGAAATTCAATAATCGATTGCGAGACGAACGGTTATCCCGTGGAAGGCAGCGGCACCACGTTGTCGAGGTGATGGACGCCCTTTTGATGCGCTAGGTCTCGGAGCCGATCGCGCGTGGAAGAAAAGTGATTTCCGTTGAGCCGCGCACTGCCCATCAACTTCCGCAGTCGTGCGCCCCAAATCTCCGCGCTGGTCCCCAATCGCTCCATGATGCCGGTT
>JACTND010000183.1 GCA_014584305.1 Planctomycetota bacterium
CGGCTGGACAAGAAAATTCAGAGGCGAGTCGATGTGAGCGATATTGTCCAAGATGTCTTGATCGAGGCGAACCGGCGGTTGCAGGATTATTTGGCTAACCCATTGATGTCATTTCGATTGTGGTTACGGCAGATCGCTCGCGATCGCATTATTGATGCCCACCGTCGTCATCGCGCCTCGGCTCGGCGCAGTGTCGATCGGGAACATGCATTCTCGGTGCCACGTGGCGCCGGCCGGTCATCGTTGGAGCTAGCTGCGCTCTTGAGCGATCATCAAATGACACCGGTGGCCAAAGCGATACAAGACGAGATCGTGCGTCAAGTGGAGCAAGCGATTACACAATTGGACGAACATGACGCTGAGATCATTGTCATGCGGCATTATGAGCAGTTATCGAATCAAGAAATTGCCCAAGCGTTGGGGTTGACTGAGCCCGCGGCAAGTATGAGGTACCTGCGAGCACTTCGTCGGTTGAAAGGCCTTTTGCAGACAAAACCTGCTTCCGACCTGGGCAGTGAACAGTAACCGTTGCGATGCCTCCCAACCATTCTGTGGACGAAGAGCGAGACAAGCGGCTGGCTGAGATTGTATCCGAGGCCATGGACGCGTTGAGTCGCGGGCAAGAGACGGATTTGTCTGAATTGTGCACCGCCCATCCGGATTTGGCTGATGATTTGCGCGAACTTTGGGGCGCCATAATGGTGACCCACGTCGCTGGAACCGAAGCGGTAGGCAATGTGTCGGTGCCAGCTTCTCCCGCGATGACACAGCCCTTGTTTCAGACGCCATTTGAAATGGACGACTTCGTGCTTGAGCAAGAGCTCGGCCGAGGTGGGATGGGTGTCGTTTATCGCGCCCGTCGAATCAGTTCGGGTGAACCCTTGGCCATCAAGATGATGCTCAAAGGCGAAATGGCCAGTTCTGTGGAGCGGCAACGTTTTGAAGCTGAAGCAGTCGCCACGGGACGACTAAGACATCCGCATATCGTTCCGATTTACGGATTTGGTGAACACGCCGGTCGGGCATACCTGTGCATGAAACTCGTTGTTGGCGAAACATTGTCGGATGTGCTGTCGCGCGGACCGCTGCCTGCTGAAAGGACGGCTCGGATCATGGCAAAAGTCGCGCGAGCGATCGACTTTGCCCATCATCAAGGCGTTTTGCATCGCGATTTAAAGCCCTCCAATATTTTGCTTGACGAGGACGATTGGCCTTACGTTTGCGATTTTGGGTTGGCGAAACAGGCCTTGACAGGAATCAGCTTAACCAAATCAGGCGCGGTAATTGGCACACCCGCATATATGGCTCCCGAGCAAGCTGCCGGTGCGCGCGGGCAGATGGGACCTACGAGCGATGTCTATAGTTTGGGCGCGATCCTGTATCACTGTTTGACTGGCCAAGCGCCGTTTCAAGCCGATTCACCGGTCGATGTGTTATTGATGGTTTTGGAGCAAGAACCGGCGTTACCGCGCGCAGTCAATCCCAATTGTGATCGGGTATTGGAGATGATTTCCTTGCGAAGCCTGCAAAAGCCACAGGATCTGCGATACGCTTCCGCCGGAGCGTTAGCGGACGACTTGGAGGCGTTCCTGAAACAGGAGCCGGTGTCGGCAGCATCGGGCCGTTTGGCCCAAGTTTTGGCGGGACTCTTTCGTGAAACGCATCACGCGCAAGTGTTAGAGAACTGGGGATTGCTGTGGATGTGGCATAGTCTGGTTGTATTGCTGGCATCCGTTGTGACGAATGCCATGTTCTGGTTGGGGGTGGAAAGGCGTGTGTACTATGAATTGATGTGGGGAATCGGATTTAGTGCGTGGGCCGCTGTTTTTTGGTTGATGCGACGAAAGCAAGGTCCAGTCACGTTTGTCGAGCGCCAAATTGCCCATGTTTGGGCCGCCAGTATGGTCGGAGTGGTGATGCTGTTTCCCTTTGAGGGCTATCTTGGGTTAGGGCTGTTACGATTGGCTCCTGCAATCAGCATCGTGGCCGCCATGGTCTTCTTAATCAAGGCCGGGATCTTGTCGGGAACGTTTTACATCCAAGCCGGCATCTTATTGGTCACGGCTGGAGTCATGGCCCTATTCCCTAATTGTGCAATGGTGATCTTTGGCGTGGTGTGCGCCGGCTGCTTTTTCTTTCCTGGATTGAAATACAACCGTCAACGTCACCGGGCGACGAATGGCCTGTAGCGGTATTTCCGGCAGTAACGCCCCTTGGGATGACGGTGGCAAGCGCAGCTGCAGTTATCTCTTCCGAAAACACTGCTTTCCCAGTCCTCACAGTTTGACATGCCGCTCCAGCGCACTACTTTTCATTAGACCATGAAATATGGTTCCTTGCTGGCTGGCCTACCACAACCGGCTGGCAAGACGCCGCACGAAAACTGGGATCAGTGATCTCTCGGGCGGATTTGCATTTTGGCTGGCGAGGATCGAATTCCGTTTGACCGGAATTGGAGCCGAGCCGAGATAAACGTGCGAGCTGTGGTAGTTCGCGCACACGTGTGTTTTTTTCTTTTCGGAGGAACCCCCCATGAAGAACTTTGTAAACAAAGTGCAGAAATTCTTGAAGTCGGAAGACGGCCCGACCGCGGTTGAATACGCCATTATGTTGGCCTTGATCGTGGTGGTGTGCTTGACGGCAATTCAGGCGATTGGCAACAACGCTTCGACGACGTTCCAGAACATCGCTGACGAATTGAGCTAGTCGCCGTAAGCGTGCGCCGGGCTGTGCGGTCGATCCGCGCGGTGGAGCGTACGTTGAAGATTACTTTGTCGAGCCCCTGGGCTGTTCGCAGTCCTGGGGCTTTTGTCACATCCAGCGGAGTCGGACGACCACAGGTGAGTGCCATGGTAACCAATCTGATTTATGCAGACTCTCCCGCACAGTTATTCGAACTTGTTTGGTGTTTTTTCGGGGTCTTGGGGGCGTTTGTAAGCTACGTTTTGGCGCTTCGTTGGTGATCCAGAGGCGGTTGCGGTCGGCGGCTTCGACGACTGGACCTTGTATTTTGGGGTGAGAATTTCAGGAGAAATCGCATCATGCCGGATTTCATCGTCAATTTGTCGCAGTCATGGCCGTTTTGGATCGTTGCCATGTTTGCCGTCACGGCCGCCTACGTCGACGGCAAGGAACTGCGCGTACCGAACAAGCTGACGTTTCCCATGATTATCAGTGGCTGGCTGTATAGCATGGTCGCCTATCAACTGGGTGGTGAAGGCTGGTACGTCGGACTGCTGTGGAGCCTGGCCGGTACCGCAGTCGGCTTGGCAACGCTTCTACCGGCGTATGCGATTGGGGGGATGGGAGCTGGCGACGTAAAAATGATGGCTGCCATTGGCGCCTGGGTCTATTGCACACATACGTTGTATGCATTCTGCGTTTCAGCGGTTGTAGGCGCGATCTTGGCCGTGGGAATGATCCTGTATTCCGGTCAAATCCAACGGCACTGGAATCAACTGGTGTGTATTACCAATGAAATTGTAACGGTCCGCAATCCGGAAACATTGTCCGCCATTGCCGCCGACCGCAAGGCATCGATGCGATTGCTGCCCTACGGAATACCGATCGCGATTGGAACCGTTGTGTATTTCCTGTGGGCCGGATTACTGTTCTAGAAGACCTGTAGCGATTGTACGCAATGTGCTTGATGTGCTCTTAATCTTGTTTTGAACGACTGGGAATGGCCGAAAATGACAGCGAGCCCGGCAACCTTGTGTAGGAAGCCGGCACAAGCCGTTTTTCCAGGGTGCGCTTCAAGGGTTTGAACCATGAAATCTAAATCACTAATCTTGATGGTGATCTCCCTCGGGTTTGGCGTCGTTGCCGCCGTCGGTATTAGCCAAGTTTTGGGCGGCAGCAAACCGGCAAAAACCAAAGACATCAAACTGGCCACCGTGGTTGTCGCCAAAGAAATCATCGAGATCGATGGCCTGCTCAGCGAAGACAATTGCCAAGTCGAAAAATGGCCCGCTGAAATCATCCCGCTCAATGCCCTCAAGTCGCTGGACGACATCAAAGACAAGGCCGTTACGACGCGCATCGGCAAGGGGTTGCCTTTGCTCACCGATGACGTCGTGGACAAACAGTTTGTCGTCTCATTGCCGATTCCACCAGGCTATCGTGCTCAAGCGATCAAAGTCGCCGCCGATGGAACCATCGATGGTCTGATTCGGCCCGGTGACCGCATCGATGTGATCGTCGTGTACAACGAAAAGCAAGGGAACATCAGTACTACGACCGCCAAGACGTTCTTGAAAAACGTCCAGGTATTTTCGATCGATCGCAAGACCCGCCGCGATTCGGCCATTTCGCGCGAAGCAGCCGCGAGTGCTAGCAAAGGCACTTCGATTCTAAGCGTGCTGGTTACGGAAAAGCAGACGGAAGAACTGGCATTGGCGCAACGATTGGGAACCTTGCAAATCGCATTGCGAGGCCCTGACGATAGCAGTTCGAACGAGGCCGCTGATAGCATTATGAGTTGGCTCAGTTCCACGCCAAATCAAGCGGAACCAGATATCGCGCCCTCCCAGCAATCGGCGATCGTTACGTCACCCTTGCCTTCCGCGCCAGCCGCTGAGCCGCAACCGTTGGTGACAAGGATCTGGCACGGCAACCAATGGGCAATCACTGTTTTTGATGCTAGCGGAAAACCGTTCGCCCAGTATGACTTTGCCAGCCCACAGCAAGGGCCAGGGGCGAACAGGAATTCGCTTCCCGTGTCAAACCCTAACGAATCTAGCGATTCTATAAACCAGCAAGACAATAACGGTGTTGTTGACGCTGATGAATATCTCGATGGTTAAACACGAATAATCAAGACAGCCGATATTATACGCCTCGACAACTGGTACGCGCATTTAGCGTGTGCTTCGTCGGGAAGCAGATGCTCATGAGCCTTGGGCTTGGCAGGATGCTGAGCCGCAACTTGAACGCAAAGGATTGCACGGATGACCCAGCACTGGCTATTTGAAACACGGACTTGGCGGTTGGGAGTGCTGGCAATTGGCTTGTTTCTGAGCCAACTGGTGGGCCTCTACGGGCAACAAGACCAGCGGGCCTTTGAGTCGTTCCAAACGACCAATTCCGCCGGCAGTGTCGAGTTAATGGCGGGTTCCAGTCAGAACTTACGATTTGTCTATGCCATTCCCGAAGCCTACGTCGAGAATCCCGACGTACTTCGGGTGAGTGCCGTAGCACCGAATGAACTCTGTGTCACTGGGTTAAAACCTGGCTTCTCCACCTTGACCGTCCTCAATGCCGATCAAGAACGCGAGGTGATCTCCGTGAATGTGACTCCGGACGCGCGGAAGCTGGAGTTGGCGCTCAAACACCATTTCAAGAATGCGTCTATCCGAGTGGATGCGTTGCAAACCGGCGTGATTCTCAGCGGGACCGTAGCGAGAGCCAGCGATATCGATGACGCCTTGCTGGTCGCTCGGGAGTTTTTTCCGACCAATGTCATCAACCGGCTAGAGGTAGCGGGTTCACAGATTGTCGCGATCGAAGTTCAAGTCTATGAAGTGTCCCGTACTAAACTGCGGAACCTCGGTATCGATTGGTCGGTACTTGGCTCCAGCGTCGATGTCGTGTCGGGGTTTGCCGACTTGATCAATACTTTTTCGTCTCAGCCGGCGTCACAACAGAACTTGCGATTTGGTGTGATCAACAGTTCGAATGACTTCAACCTATTCATCAACGCCTTGGAGAAAAAGAATATTGCCAAGTTAATGGCTCAGCCAACATTGGTGGCACAACATGGTCGGCCGGCCGAATTCTTATCCGGCGGCGAGTACCCTGTCCCCGTGCAAGCCGGTTTAGGAACTACGTCCATTGAGTTCAAACCCTTCGGCACCAAACTGGACTTTGTCCCGATGATCATGGGTGAGGGATTCCTCACGTTGGAAGTTCGGGCGGAAGTCTCGGAAATTGCCCGCGATATCGCCACCGAGACTGGCATTCCCGGTTTGCGAGTACGCCGGGTGAATACGGCAGTCCCCATGCGATCGGGCCAAACGTTGGCGTTGGCTGGAGACTACAACGAGAAGTCCGAAGGAGAGAACAAAGGCGCTCCCTGGTTGTCGAATCAAAGTGGGTGGGGAGCGTTCTTCC